>CAZQTE010000111.1:9148-12309 GCA_964595615.1 uncultured Saprospiraceae bacterium | reverse complement strand
ATGGTAGGCGCTTTCCTAATGATTGTTCTTATTATTTTACACAAGGTATTTATGGATATTTTGGAGGAAGGGAAATAGCTAGTTTCATTTGTTTATAAGCCGAAATGTAGGCAAAGACCAACATTCCATACCAAAATAATTGCGTATTAATATTACAATTGGGTAGAATTAAAAACAGACAAATCCAATAAGGCAAAGACAAATTGTAGGTGCAAGAAATGAAGAATAAAATCAACAAGGCAGTCCCTACAAAACCATAATCAAACACAAAAGCGGGTATCAAGCCCATGTCTAATTTTTCGACTTCATCACCGTCTACTAAAACACCCGCCATAAATTCTTTGAAAAAGAGACCAGCTTCTCCAGCCCCAGCACCTAATATCCAATCAATTTCGATATCTCCTCCTGCTTCAATCAGCAACCAAGTAGGACCAATCCGAGCGTAAGCACTCCCGTCTTCTTCTTGTAATTTTGCTAACTTCTTTTTGGGTTCAAGTGAACTATCATTCATAATGCTACTCACATTTTGCAAACGAAGAATAGATTCTGACTTTGAATTTTGTAGTGCAAAAGGCATAAGAAATAGAAAAGTGATTCCCGCCATTAGGAAAACTATCCTAAGATTAAAGCTCATTCTTTTAAAATAAAAAAGAAACCAATCGAGCATATTTACGGCAACGAAAATAAAACCATAGGCGGATTTCATCAAAAGTGTACTCAGCAGATACGCAATCAACATTTGCCACATTATCTTATCTACCTTATGTCCTCGTAAATGGTTAAAAGCCAAAAATGTAATACTAAGAATAAATGCGGCATAAGATGGCTCAGAGGAAAAACCCATTGGTCGAGCACTACCGTCACCTTCAGAATAAAAGACATTAATAATACCTTGACCAATATTCAAATGAGCAGAACTAATCACAAAGCCTAAGAAGATATTTATCAAGTAAGCAAACATGATAATTGTAAATGCCTTGAGCACAATTTCCTTTTTTACGCGCAAAAGTAGTTGATACATTATTACGTACTCAAAGGATAAAACGACGCTATATATGACGGAAGTTATTCGAGAACCTGGATGAATAATCGTATTTGCTAAGACGATATATCCAATCAATAAAAGAAGAGAAATTTGAAGATTGAAGTGTCCTTTTCGAATGAAAAAGATGATGAAACCCATAAATATTCCCATGATTAAATGGAAAGGGGTCAACATAGCTTTACCTAATTGCCCCACACTAACGCCCGTGAAGGTCATTAGTAAAAGTAATATCATGACGACTTTATCCACTCTTTTAGATTACGAGATTGAGGGTAGGATGTTGTTTCGTGAGCGGAAAAGTTAAGAATTTAAAGGGAGCATTCCGAAAAATACTCCCTCAAATCCCATACTCTTACGACAGAGTTATAAAATTAATTAATGGTTTTAATTACTTTCATGTTGTTTAAAATAATGGTTTCCTGAATATAGTGTTTTCGAAACCATTCGAAATAGTGTTCCACCTTGTCTACATGTACTTCTAGTAAAATACATTCATAGTGTAAGGGGAGTCGCAAGGTAGTTTGTAAATGTCCTGATGCGGGGAAAAAATTCTGCATGATAACAACGCTGTTCCCTTCTTTATCTACGCCTTTTAATTTGTATAAATGAAAGGCGTTATCTAATCCTTTTAATGTGATGTCTATATCTATATCTTCTGTTGTTTCGTAAGCGAAACCGTCTGGAACATTTAGATTATTCATTTTTAAAGAGTCTTCTTGTGCTTTCATTTGACTCACAAAAAAGATTAGAATTAAAAGAAAGAAACAGCGTACGGTAATCATATTATTAGATTTTGTAAATGTTAATTCAATCGCTTGAAACCTCCATGAGAAACAGGACCTTCAAGTAAATCGTACACATTTCTTCCTTCCTCAAAAGACTTAATGTCTTTAAAAAGAGGTTCTAATTCTGCAAAGTATCGGTCGATATGTTCCTGTGTATGCGCCACACTGACGTAAACAGCATTTGAAGCAAGAATACCTTTTTTGAGCATTTCTTGTGTGATGTAGGTTTTATATGCTAACCAATTATCGCTTTTGATACTGAAAGAAGTCAAAGATGGTAAGCCAGCCGTGTTTAATGACAATTCATACTTCTCACCTAAGTCTTTCCATGCGCGCGTTATTTTTGACCCTGTTAGAGTAATCGTTTCCCACGATTTTTCTTCTTCCATGACGTCCAGGGTTGCTAATGCTGCGGTAGGTCCGATTCTCTCCGTCCAAAAAGTACTGCTGATGAATGTCTTTTGAGCTGCTTGCATTACTTCTTTTTTACCAACGATAGCAGTAATTGCGTAGCCATTACCCAATGCTTTCCCAAACATTGCCATATCTGGTTCTACGCCATACATTTTATGTAATCCGCCAAATGTTTGTCTGAAACCAGAAGTACATTCGTCAAAAATCAAAACGAGATTGTTATCCGTAGCGATTTTGCGAACAGCCTCTAAGTAACCAGGCAATGGACCATGATTACGAGAAACTTCCATTTTAATAACTCCTAAATCTGGATTTTCTGCTACAATCTTTTCTAACTCTTCAATCTTATTATAATTGAAAGGTAAAGTTGTATTTGCTAAATTTTTTGGTACTCCTGCTGGATTTAAACCTGGCAGTAAATGACCGTCTAAACCTTCTTTATCTGACAAGTTTGTAGATAGGTACCAATCGTGCCAACCATGGTAACCACAGATAGCTACCTTATCTCTACCACCCGCTGCTGCACGTGCAATACGAATAGCAACAGCATTTGCTTCGCCACCTGTTCGTGCGAAACGAACCATATCTGCCCAAGGGTGCATTTGTACCAATCTCTCTGCTAATGCGACTTCTTCGGGACAATTCAAAGTGGACATGTTTCCTTTCATTACGACCTCTTTTACGGCTTCATCCACACGTTCATTGCCATAGCCTAGGATGTTTGTTCCGATACCCATGATGCACATGTCGAGGTATTCTTTATCGTCTAAATCCCAGATTTTACAGCCTTTTGTTTTGCTATAATAAGAAGGCCAGTTTTCTGGTAAGAACATTTCTGGACGTTTTGATAATAGCGATGTGCCACCTGGAATAAGGTTCTTAGCTTTTTGATAAAGAGCTTGTCCTGTTCCTATAGT
>CAZQTE010000111.1:7196-9048 GCA_964595615.1 uncultured Saprospiraceae bacterium | reverse complement strand
CTGCATAATCTTGCCAATCTCGCTGCGTCCCTAATGAGTTAATTAAATTTTGAATGACCGTAAAATCCTGTGGTTCATCCACCGTCATTCTTAAATCACCGTAATCAAATCCTTCCTCAAAATTGGAGGACTTGAATAAAGTACCTCCACAAAAACTTGAGTTATTTCTGATATATGGAGTGACATGTTCACGTTCGGATTTTAGTTGTCCATTTTTCCATGCTGCCTCTAAAGCAGAAAATTTGAAAACTTCGACATCCTGTCCGTCAGGATATTTTGTCAACAGAGTATTTGTACAATAGTCCAAGTCATTTTCGATTGTATATCGAACAACTTTGTCTATTAGTTTTGCATCAATCAGAGGACAATCAGAAGTTAATCGAACAATATAGTCCGAGCCTTCATCTTTGACTGCTTGATAAAAGCGGTCAAGAACATCCTCTTCTGAGCCTCGAAATGCTCTGATGCCCATATCTGAAACCATGTCAAAAATTAATTTGTCATCTGGTTTAACTGTGGTTGCCACGATTAATTGAGAGATGGTTTCAGACTTTGAAATTCTTTCTATGTGAATTTCTAATAAAGTCTGCTGACCAATCATTTTTAGAACTTTACCAGGTAATCGAGTAGAACCTGCGCGCGCTTGAGTTATTGCTGTTATTTTCATGACCAATTAGAAGGATTTAGTAATGCAATATCAGATACTGCAATAGAGTCAATTTTATGAATAAGCTCTGAAGAAAGCTCGTTTGCTGCGACAGCCTGAATATTAGATGCTAATTGTTCAGGGCTATCTACTCCGATAAGTACATTGTCAATATTGTGATTTGTAGTCGCATATTTTAAAGCCAATGTTGCCATATCAAGATTGTGGTGTTCTGTTAATTGTTTAATATTTTCTAGCTCTGAAATCAGAGGAGATAATTTTTTTGGAAAAGTGTTCGTGTCTTTAAAAAATAAACCTTGCAAGAAGGCAGAACGTGTGTGAACGATTTTATTATTAGCCTTTGCAATGGCGATTAAATTGCCACGTTGTTTATCATTATCGAGCAAATTGTAAGGGAGTTGAATGAGGTCAATCTTATTATCTTCTGCTGCTAATAGTAAATCTTCATTATTGTAAATGGAGACCCCAATGTGTTTGATTTTTCCATTATTACGTGCTTCCATTAGTTCCTGTCGTACATTTGGGTATTTCTTATAATCATCAAATGAATGGTATAAATATCCCCAAAAAGAGTCTATACCTAATCGTAAAAGTGAGCTGCCGATTTTTTCTGTCAAATTGATTGTCTCATTTTTATCAATCTTAAATTTTGTAATGATGTCAAATATTTGTCCCGTTTCGCGGTGATAATCTCCGATGATATCTACAGCATTTCCATAAGCATCTGCGGTATCTAATAAGGAAATTTTACTTTGATAAGCACAGTCTAAGATTTCAAATACTTTCTCTTTTTGCGGCTTACCTTTTGAGTTGTTAATACCGTAATCAAGTCCAAATTGTACAGTGCCAAGGATTAACTTATTCATGGAAAATAATTTTGTAAGATTTTGGACAAGAGATATTAGATAATAGACTATCAATAACACGAAGTGTTTTTTATACTGAAAATCTAACATCTAATATCTTTCGTCTAATATCTAATTTGGTGATTAGTGCTTTGTATAGATTTTACTAACATTTCGATTTGTACCATTATACCAAGGCAAAGAAGGATTACTTTGAGCGAAGTCATCAAAGTCTAAATAAGCGTCAATAATCTCCTCACCTTCTAAAGGATATTCCCATTCTGTTGGTACATAAAGTCCCCAAGGTAAATTATCTGGAGACAAGAAATATTTACCAGAC
>CAZQTE010000111.1:4987-7096 GCA_964595615.1 uncultured Saprospiraceae bacterium | reverse complement strand
GCCTTTGGGTGTTTGAGTATGAATACTTCCTTTCCGTCTCTTTGGAATACTTCGTGCGTCGAGTTGGCTGGTGAATAAACTGTCGTCGTTGCTGTATTATTAGGGTCTTGTAAAGTGATGCCAAAGTTATTGTTAAAACCGCCACCCATTGCCATAATACGTAAGTTATAAGTGACTTCAAATATCTGATTTGCAGAATTTGTGACAATGTTTTCTTGTACTTGTACTACAAAATCATTGAAATCATAGTCTCCTTTCTCAGGCCATAAATCTTCAAAAGCATAAGTTCCGTAGTCATTCATAGAAGGCGCGTACTGCGTGAACATTTTATTCGGGTCTAATGGGTCTGGGTCACTTGCATTTGGGATACCGTCATTGTCAATATCATTGTCTACATTATCATTGAAGATGCGATTTGTAAATTCAGGAGCATCACAATTATTGACAACATTGATATAAGAAATTTCTTTGTTAGCTAAGCCAAATCCAACAAAACTATAGTGAATACCTTCATAACATGTCGGGCTTCCAGTGTTAGGGTCACATCCATTTGCAGGATTTGTCCCTGATGCTAATTCTGCATCATCCGTGATGCCGTCTCCATCCGAGTCTAATGCTCCAAATTGAATAGTAGGAGAATAAGGGCAAGACATTCCGTCATTATTAGAAGTCGAAGAACCAGAAAGAACAATATTAATATCAGTCGGATTACAGTCTCCGTCCATATCTACTTTGTAGATATTTCCTGTTCCATTATTGCTGAAGTAGAGTGCGCCTGAGTTATCTGACCAAGCGGCACCATAAGCGCCTGAATTTAAACCAGAGTAAGTTTGTAATGAGGAAACCGTTGGTGGATTTGCCTTGTGGTCAGCGATTAATATTTGAGCTCCGTTGGCAGCCATGGTATAAAATTTATCACAAACTGCATTGTAAACCCAGTCATGGTGTGCGACATCTCCCAAGCCATTAACGGCTACACCAGCTGTAGAAACAAAAGTCGGTGTAGCTGCATCAACATCGACTGAAGCCATATTCCAAGTTCCATTTTTATAATAAAAATTCACCCAATTACCATTGTCATCCATATCTCCCGTATAGCTTCTTCCTTCAAATCCAACAAGCTCTCCCATATTGGTAACATTTGCATTGCTGTACATTCTTACCAAGTAAATCTTTCCAGTACTATTGATTTTTCCAGTACAGTAAATATATCCGTCTTCATTGTTATAGCCACTACCATTGTAAGTATCAAAAGCATCTGGCAAATCGCCTGCATGTGAGTATTGTCCCGTCGTTGGATTCAGTTGTTTTAAGCTTTTTCCGACAATCTGATAAAATGCAGAAATACAAGGAATAGTACCATTACAATTTTCAACATCACTACCACATTGTGGGTCAGCACAGTCGATGAGACCGTCACCGTCATCATCAATTCCATTATCACAGATTTCTGTTGTAAAGCTTGTGAATGCAATTTGACCAAGAGTATTTTCAATTATTTCAGTTGTTCCGTCTGCGTAAACCAATTCAAGATTAGTGATTGGTTCACTACTCGCTATCCCTACTAATTTATTATCACTAGAGAAAATACCTGTTAACTCTGGATAACAATTCAGACCACGTTCATCAGCACCGTTACCTGTGAAGTTTTCATTATCAATCTTGATTTGTGCGGTAATGAATTCTTCTAAATTAAAAGTTTGATTTCGAATATTTCCCCCTTTGGTTGTTCTAATGACAAGTTGCGTAAAGTGATTGGGGATTTGTAATTGTGTTTCTAATTTTCCTGCTGCATTTGATAATCCCGTGTAAATTGTGCCGTTATCTTCTCCTTCCGAAAGCCCTATAATATTAACTAAAACATCTGCTGTTGCTGTTCCTGTAGAGTCAACCATTGTTAAATCGAAGCTAACAGGACTTGTCGCAGAGTAATCAAATCCGTCTGGAACTGTTAAGTCCGCTATGTTTTCTGTATCTTCTCCAGTAATAGGCATTTGCTCCACTGTTTCGGTTATAGAACTGTCCTTTTTACAAGCTAGCATTAGTAATGGGAGGCTTAGATAAAGTAAAAACTTAAATTTCATCGTACTGAATAGTTTTGTAGAATTT
>CAZQTE010000111.1:0-4887 GCA_964595615.1 uncultured Saprospiraceae bacterium | reverse complement strand
TTGACATTGAAAATAGTGTTATGGAAGTTACAAGTTTGACTTGCTTTTCCTCCGTTTACAGTACAAAAAACGGACTTTTCTAGAGGAGGGAAGGGAGGTTTTCGGAGAATGGAAGTTTTGACACAGTAATTGGTCATCCTACCACTTTTTTTGGTTTTTACTGATTTTATACCTTTTCTAAAAGAAGCTGGTCTTTTAGTAATTCTTGTGCTTTTACTTGATTTTTCTCTTTATTATCTTTCATTCTTTGGACAATTAAAGGCAGTGTTGCCTTCTGATGCGTCCAATTATCTGCATGGATAACTCTATGTGAATACCAATCAAACTGCTCATCTCCTAATTCAATTTTTGTATACCCTTGATGATGAATATGGAACAAATCATGAAATAATAATGCTTTGGTGTTTTTATAATGGCAGTAGCCATACAAACTTTTAAATTTTAAGGTTTTGAATAAGAAGTTAAGTCCATGAAACAAGAGATTGATAGACTTTCCTTTTCCAAAAAAATCAGGATTTAGATAAAATCCCCATTCACTTTTATCTGCTTGATAATCTACAATGTCAATGACCCCTAACTCTTTTTCGTCCTCTTTCAAAACCCAATAAAAGCGCTTTTCCTGCTGTGGCAAAGAAGCGATGAAATTAAGATGTTGTTCTTTTGTGATAATCTCTTTTTGATACATACAAGCACGAATTTGAGGATGATTTCGCCAACGTAAAACATCTAGTGCTTCGATTTCATTTAGGTCAATGAAATTGGTGAATGATATCTTATCAGAAATTTGATAAGATTGCCTTAAAAGATTAGGGGAGTTTGTTGAGATATTTGTTGCCGATATTATCATTTTGTTATTTTTTGATACAAGTCATACTTGAGCGTTTTCAAGGGAATAGCTTCAAATATGGTAGGAGGAACTTGCTCGTCTTTTGTTGTAATTAGGTAATGATGTACGGTCTCTGAAGTATCAATACTCACTTGATTAAATCGCATCAGATAGCCAGATATATACATGTTATATTCTGTAGAGGATATGATTTGTTGGTTGCCAACAGTATTTCCTATTTCATGTGCATCGTTAATAATTGCAAAATCACGCTTGTTGGATTTTCCGAATTTATGAATGCAAAAGGAAATAGAAAGCAGAAGCAAAATTCCTACCGTTCCACGAAGAAAAGGCAGCCACTTAGTTTGTTGGGACGTGAATTTATTCCACCATTCATAAAAGAAAAAAGATAAAATGATGCCAATACTGAGACTGAAAAAAGGAATGGAAGGTAATAAGTAGGGGAGTGCCTGTCTGGGTGAAATGATAATTGGTAAGGAGGCACTTAATCCTGTTAGTAAAAATACCAAAGCCATTTTCGCCTCATAGCTTTTAAAAACAGTCTGAATGGAGAGGTTTGTTTTCTTTTGCCATTTGACAAGCAAGATATTCACTATCGTAGCTAATAACATCGGTAAAAGCACGATAAACATTTGACCGATAATAAAGAAACGATTTTCTCTAAAGTAGTACAAACGTCGTTCTCCTTTAAGACTTGCAAAGACTTGTATATCTAAATAGTTTTTCAAACTATCAATAGCTTCGGGTTGTAATAAAAAGAGAATTCCAAAAATGCCACTAAAAAAGAAAAACAATAAAGTAGAGTTAAAGAGCATTTTTAAAAAAGCATCCCGTCTAAAAACTAGGGAGTAAATGGCTAGAAATGCGAGAGGGAAAAGCCCAACAAATCCTTTTGTCAAAAAACTCAAGACTAAGAGGAGGGCTGCTATTATTAAATTTAGAAACACCTTTTTTCCTTCAGCTACTTTCCATAAAAATATAATTGTCAATAGGTTGAAAATGATTAGAGGACTTTCTAGTAAATTTGCAGAAAGATAGTAATAGTTAGCTAAATTGAGCTGCCAGAGTAATAAAGGAATGAACCATAAGTCTCTTAATTTTACTTGTAAATAAAAAGTCTTTCTCCAAATAAAAACGATTAGTCCTGCAATGCCTAAATACTGTGTTAAACTATAAAATCGTTCTGTTAACCAGCCATTTCCAAATAAGGAAAAGTAACAAGATTGTATTCCAAACATTAATGGCGGATGCTCATGAAAAGCTGAAAAGAAGGTTTCTGAAAATCTTGGAAACCAAAACGAACCAATTCCTTCTGATAGATTTTGTGAAATGACTGCATACCAAACACCGTCGATATACATACTGCTTTCCACCAATTCGGATATATAAAATACCAAAATAGCAATTGCTAAAATGCCCCACCATAAACTGTATTTCTTACTTTTCACCTTTCTAAAATTTGATTACATTATTAAATGAATATTCAAAGGTCAGTTGATTGGATGAGCATTAAATCCTCTTTTCGATTTTTGGATTGATTTGCGCTGTTATTGGTAGTTTTTGCCCAGTTTTAGGCAGATAAGGTAGATGTACTTTTGTCTTAGGATATTTTATGTAAATAAATTTATATGGATTATTTTTGCATATTTCGTCTCTAGTCGTAAATTACACCTTAGTGTATTTTTAATGTTGGATACGGCTTAATTTTTGTTTCATTTTAGTAAGACCCTCAAAAAAAACTCCGCCAAATCGTGTGACTTTCAGATGATTTGGCGCAGAACCAAAAAAATACCCACTCGTAAACCGCTTAGGAACGTTAGTTTATTTCTATCACGTTCCTGTAAAAGATTAGATAATGAAAGGAATAGTATTTTCCGAATTTTTAGAAATGGTAGAAGACCGTTTCGGCTACGAATTAGTTGACACCTTACTTGTTGAGTCAGAATTACCTTCAAAAGGTGTTTACACCTCCGTTGGAACTTATGATTTTGCAGAAATGGTCACACTCATAAAAGGACTGAGCAAACATACTGGCTTAGAGATTTCTTTTTTACTAAAAGAGTATGGTTTCCATTTCTTTAGCGTGTTACAAAAATCATATCCGCAGTTTTTAGACCGAACCAAGACTGCCTTTCAATTTTTAGCTTCTATTGAGAACCACATTCATGTAGAAGTTCAAAAGTTATATCCTGAAGCAGAATTACCCACTTTTGATACTAATTTATTTTCTCCGGGTCACTTAGAAATGATTTACCGTTCAGAGCGTAGTATGGCAGATTTTGCAGAAGGTTTAATTGAAAAAAGCCTAGAATATTATGGCGAGGAAGCCGAAATCGTTCGTCAAAATATTGAAGAAGATGGAAGTGTTGTTAAATTTGTTTTAAAGCAAAAGTAGTAGCAAATCAACAGGTTTCTAGAATCTTTAAACATTATTGGATGGATGAAATAGCCATTTTAAAGCGGAGGATTAAACGGGAACGTATGGCGCGTAAAGAAGCCGAAAAACTTTTGGAAACAAAAGCTTTAGCGCTCTACCATGCGAATGAGGAATTGCGTAAACTAAATGACGATTTAGAGAAAAAAGTACGCGTGCGTACAGAAGAATTGCGTCGTAGTGAAGAAAAGTATCGGGGTATTATCGAAGGTATGGAACTTGGACTTTTAGAGGTCGATTTAAACCATAACATCGTACGTGCCTATGAATGGTTTTGTGATATGACGGGCTTTAGTCCGGAGGAATTAGAGGGGCAGAGTGCCTTTAAAATGTTGACAAGAGGAGAATTGCCTAAGGTAATGGAAGAGGAAGATAAGAAGCGAGAACGTGGGCAGGCGGGCGTTTATGAAACCATGATTTATAAAAAAGATGGTACTCCTATTTGGGTACTAATTAGTGGGGCACCTCTTTACAATTTAGAAGGAGAAGTCATCGGTTCAGTAGGTATTCATTATGATATTACTACTCGAAAACAATTAGAAGAAGATCTTAGAAAGGCCAAGATAATAGCAGAAGATGCGCAAGAAGCCGAGAAGCAATTCTTGGCGCGTATGAGTCACGAAATTAGGACGCCGCTCAATGCAATTATCGGTATGGTACACCTCTTGTACGATACGCAACCCAGTCCAGAACAAAAAGATTACCTCAACACTTTACGAACTTCCGCAGACATTTTGCTTCGCTTAATCTCCTATATTTTAGATATTTCTAAGATAGAAGCTGGGGAGATTGTTATTAATGAAAAGGAATTTGACCTAATAGGTTTATTGCATTCAATGCAGAAAACTTTTGGATTAAAAATCGAACAAGGCGTTAATGTTAGTTTGAAAATTGACCCAGAGATTCAGAATATGATGATAGGAGATGACCTTCTCCTCAACCAAATTTTATTGAATCTTTTGGGCAATGCGCTGAAATTTACAGAAGAAGGAGAAGTCGGAATAGAGGTTAGACAATTAGATAGAACCGATGATGAATGTTTTCTTGAATTTAGAATATCAGATACGGGAATAGGTATTTCAGAAGAATATTTAGGTCTTATATTTGAAAATTTCAAACAAGCAGACCAGCCAGCAAAAATGTCAGCAGCAGGAACGGGCTTAGGTTTAGCCATTTGTAAGCAATTGGTAGAAATGCAAGGTGGAAGTATTCGAGTTGAAAGTAAATTAGGAGTAGGAACGACCTTCATTTTTACACTATCTTATGTTGATTCAGGTAAAAAAGCAGCGATTGAAAAAACAGAATTACAACTTCCAGATTTTAATTCAAAAGCTGATGAAATGGTCTTGGTCGTAGAAGATAATTACATGAATCGTAAGTATCTGACGACATTATTAAGAAAATGGGGCATCTCCTATGATGTTGCTGTTGACGGAGGAGAAGGCTGGGCAATGGCACAAGAAAAATTGTACAGTATTATTCTGATGGATATTTCGATGCCAGTTATGAATGGTTATCAAACGACAATTAAGATTAGAAATCAAAGGAATAAAAATAAGAATACTCCAATTGTCGCACTAACTGCTTCTGCCATTTTATCGCAAAA
>CAZQTE010000110.1:0-14006 GCA_964595615.1 uncultured Saprospiraceae bacterium | reverse complement strand
TGCTAAAGTATATATAGGAAGGCACGACAGAAATAATTTAGCGCCTTTGAATTGATACAATAGGCAATCGCAAATAAATGTGATTGCCTATTTCTCATTCATCTAATTTTTAATAAATCGTTTGCTTATCAAATCATTTTCAAAAGTTAAAACGATATTGTAAACTCCTGCAGGCATCCTCTGAACATCAATAATTCCTTCATTTTCGGTGTATTCTCTTTGTAATTTACCAGTTACATCATAAATTTTCAGACTAACATAGTCAGCATTTGACTGTATATGAATTAGATTATTTGTTGGATTTGGGTAAATCTGAATATCATCTTGGGTCACCACTTCTGATAAACCAACCGTGCTACAGTCAATATCCATAAAGTAAGTAAAATCGCTCCCTGTATATGACAAGAAGTTAGAAGCATTCGCAGGAATATCTGCTCCTAAATTCAAATTATTATAGTAAACGACGATTTGCGAAGTATCTGAATAATAAATGTAACTATGATAGTCATCTGAATCATAAACTGCCATAATCCAGTAATCACCAATAGCCAAGTCTGTCGGAGTGACAGGAAGAGACAAAATTCCAGCGCCAACAGTTGCTATCTCAGTTTCGGCAACTAAGTCATTAGGCACACCATTCAGGTCGTCATATACAGCCATTTGCACCTGCGCACCTGTATTCCTTCCTATTAGATTTAAAGAATTCAAAGTTCCTTCTTGCTCCAAATTGAATTTTACACCTAAGAGAAAATTTTCAAGAATAGCACCTCCATCATGGTCAAAACCGAGAGAGTCTAAATTTCCAATCGTGCAATCTTGAGCAAAAGAATTGGTACTGAAGACGATTAATGATAAAAATAGGAATAGATTTTTCATATTGATTAAGATTGAGGTCAAAAAGATTTAACTTATCCTCCGATTTAGCGGAGTATTAAAATTCAAAAGCCAAAACTAAATCAAAAACGATACAAGAGAAGAGAAAAGTAAAACTTTGACAAATCCCAGTCATTTGACTACAGTTTTTTTCCTAAACATTTACAATTCACTCAATTGTCAAAAACTATAAATTCCATGTGTAAATGATGGTATTTTTCTTAGTTTTGCGAAGGAAACAAGTAAAAGGTGTCAGACGCTCCACCTCTAAAAAGATTAGTGAAATGATGAAAATTTTAGCATCTCACATAATTTAAGCGTCCGACACCACACCAAATTATACATTTCACATTCGACATGAGAGTTTATTCTGAAATGTGTTGTATGATGCAAACTTTGATTTTTTTCGTCAATTGAGGCAAAAAACGCAGGCATAGCCTCGCTATTACGAGTATTTTTAACGAAAAGTGACGGAAAAAAGCATGTTTGCATGCTTACAAAACATTTTAGAATAAACTCTATTATACATTAAAAAAAATGAACGCAACTCAAAAATATATCAACGATAACAAACAACGTTTTTTGGACGAATTGTTTGATTTATTGCGCATTCCGTCCGTGAGTGCTGACCCTGCTTACGATAAAGATACGGCGAAAACCGCTGATTTTGTGGCAGAAAGCTTGAAGAAAGCGGGTGCAGACAAAGTGACCATTAATCCAACCAAAGGACATCCAATTGTCACGGCGGAGAAAATAATTGACCCTGCATTACCGACTGTATTGGTTTATGGGCACTATGATGTGCAACCAGCTGACCCATTGGAATTGTGGGATTCTCCTGCATTTGAGCCAGTAATTAAAAAGACAGATATTCACCCAGAAGGCGCGATTTTCGCACGTGGAAGTTGTGATGACAAAGGACAAATGTTCATGCACGTCAAAGCTTTTGAAGCGATGATGTCAACGGGAGAATTGCCTTGTAATGTCAAGTTTATGATAGAAGGTGAAGAGGAAGTGGGTTCTGTTAATTTGGGGGATTTCATTCGCGCCAATACGGAAATGTTGGCTTGTGATATGATTATGATTTCTGACACGGGCATCATTGACAATAATACGCCTTCGATTACGACAGGATTGCGTGGTTTGAGTTATATCGAAGTGGAAGTGACGGGGCCAAATCGTGATTTGCACTCAGGAATCTATGGCGGTGCGGTTGGAAATCCAATTAATGTGCTATGTGAAATGATTGCTTCTTTGAAGGACAAAAACAAGCATATTCGCGTCAAAGGTTTTTATGATGATGTCAAACGCGTCAGCAAAAAAGAACGCGCGATGATGAATGAAGCGCCATTCAATATCAATGATTACAAAGACGCTTTAGAAATCTCTGAGGTGGAAGGTGAAAAAGGATATACGACTTTAGAACGTACTTCTATCCGTCCGACTTTGGATGTGAATGGTATGTGGGGTGGTTATATTGGTGAAGGTGCAAAGACTGTTTTGCCCTCAAAAGCTTATGCAAAAATCAGCATGCGTCTTGTACCAAATCAAGACAGCGACAAGATTACAGAATTGTTCCAAAAGCACTTTGAGAGTCTCGCACCTCCGAGTGTAAAGGTAAAAGTAACGCCACATCACGGTGGTGAACCTGTGGTTGTCCCGACAAATACACCAGAATATCGCGCAGCAGCAGAGGCAATGAAAAAGACTTTTGGAAAAGAGCCAATCCCGCAACGTGGCGGTGGTAGTATTCCAATTGTAGCGATGTTTGAAGACGTATTGGGCGTCAAAACTGTGCTCATGGGATTTGGTTTGGACAGCGATGCCATCCACTCTCCTAATGAACACTATGGCTTGTTTAATTTTTATAAGGGGATTGAGACTATTCCTTATTTCTATGAGAATTACGCTGCTATGAAAAAATAATCTGTGATTATTTTTTCGGTAGACGGTGGACGGTCGCTGCGCTTGACGGTGGACGGGCTGTTTTCACTTGGAACGGAAAAGGTAATGATTATCTTTTCCGTTTTTTTTGATTATTTTTTTTCAAAAAGTTTCCTTCTTTTGGGAACTTTCATATCTTTGCGTCGCTTTACTAAAATAGCGATGATTTTGTATAAAATTATTTCTATTTTGTTGTAAAATGGTGGTTGTAGCTCAGTTGGTTAGAGCGTCGGTTTGTGGTACCGAAAGTCGCGGGTTCGAATCCCGTCTTCCACCCCAGATAAAAGCCCTTTCGTTCATTCGGGAGGGCTTCTCTGTTTTGATATTCCAACTACCTCTTCTCTTTCCCTTCAATTGAAACCTTACCAGCTTTAACTTTTAATTTGCATTTTTTTATTTTCCTTGTCCAATAATCATAAATGCTTGCCGTACATTTAACTATAAGTTCAATTCAAAAATTTCTCAAGCAAACTAAACAAACCCAAAATGAATCAATCCAACATTATTACTTTATCTGTCAGTAAAGTTTTACTGTTCGGATATGCTATCGATTTAACTATTTACCATAGTAGTCTACTTCAAAGCAAATCATCTGTTCTTCTAGTATTAATTTTAATAGGAAGTGGAATATCGTTTATTATTAATTATCAATTATTCAAAATCACTAAAAGGGAGAATGTCATTTCTCTTTTCATTACGATTATCATTGCTGTACTAATTAAGTTATTTACTATTGGAGACCCTATATTTGAAGCGGTAAACATTGTCGTCCAGAATAAACAAATGGCTTTTTCAATAATTCTTGGAGGAGTTTCTCTCATCTTGTTTGAAACTATTTCATTACAATTAATACCTGAGAGAAAAAGAAAAAAACTTGGCTTCAAAACACAGATTTTAGATGATTTTGGTCCAACATCATAAACACCTCAGTAATACTAGTCTTGACCAAGGCAGCTAAAGCAGCCGGTACGGACGGGCATAAAAAAACGGGAAGCGAGATCATAATCTCACTTCCCGCAATTTCTTTTCGGGTAAAGTTCTCTAATTTCTTACTTCACTAAAGACTTTGCAACATTAGTTACAACAGTCTGAGTAGCATCTACAGCTTGTTCAGAAATTGAAAAATTATTGGGGCATCCGTAACCGCGGTTACAAGAAGACATTGTAGCACTTACAGCAACGATAGCGACAACCGCTAATAAAGATTTGATGTTATTGATTTTCATTACGAATCGTTTTATTTCGAGTAATTTCTTAGAATAAAAATGAAATTTGATTACATAAAGTGATAAAAATCTTTATTATTCAAAATTCAAAATTCCTTCATTCAAAATTAACTCTTTGAATATGTCGAAAATGGAATTAATTTTCTGACCACAAAGGTCGTAAAAATATTTCATTCTTTGATTAAATCCTGTGATAGAGAAAAATAAAAAACCAAAATTCAAGTATCTACTTGGTTTTTTGATTTTTTTGTATCACTTGTCATAGGATTTTCAAAGAATATAATTGAAGTGTGAAAGTGCTTTCGATAAGTTAAATTTAATGTCGGTACAATAATTTAACGTTCTTGCACTTCTATTTGTTGTATGAATTACTTTAGATAAATACATTTTCTTACCTTTCGGCTTTGTTGGTTCTAAATATATAGTCAATTTTAGGAAAAAATAACCAATAACAAATTAACATAGTAACCAATTATAAAATGCGTATTCACCTGATAGCCACAGGCGGTGCAGTCATGCACAACCTTGCTCTTGCTTTACAAAACAATCATCATACCGTTTCAGGTAGCGATGATGAGATTTATAATCCAGCTAAAGATAGATTAGCCGCAGCAGGCTTACTCCCCTCCTCTTTTGGCTGGGATGCGCGTCGGATTACGACTGATTTAGATGCTGTCATTTTGGGTATGCACGCGCGTCCTGATAATCCAGAATTATTACGCGCTCAAGAACTTGGCTTGAATATTTATTCCTTTCCAGAGTTCATTTTTCAAAATAGCACACATAAGAGACGTATCGTAGTCGCAGGAAGTCACGGAAAAACCTCAACAACCGCTATGATAATGCACATCCTCCGAAAAAGTAACAGAAAATTCGATTACTTAGTTGGTGCGCAGTTAGACGGCTTCGAGACAATGGTACAACTTTCGGATGCGCCTGTCATTATTTTAGAGGGCGATGAATATCTCTCCTCTCCTATTGATAGACGACCAAAATTCTTGCATTACAAGCCAGACATCACTATCGTCACAGGCATCGAACATGACCATGTGAATGTGTTTCCTGACTTTAAGATATACAAAAAGCAGTTTTCGCTGCTTGCGGAAAGTAAAACAGCCGACGGAAAATTGTTTTACTTCGCCGAAGACGAGCATTTGCAGGATATAATGGCGAATAATAATTTTGAGTGTGATTGCCAGCCTTATTCTGCTTTAAAATCTGAGGTCAAAAACGGCAAAACCATTGCTTTTGACTCAAAAGGTCATCCGCATGAACTACAAATTTTCGGAAAACACAATCTCGAAAATCTAAACGCAGCCTTTTTAGTTTGTCAAGAATATGGTTTGACTAAGGAGGAATGTTGGGCAGCCGCGGAGACCTTCGCAGGAGCTGCAAAACGTCTGGAATTAATCGAGAAGAATGAGTCTTCAAACATTTGGAGGGATTTCGCACACGCGCCGAGCAAGGTGCGCGCGACGACTAATGCAGTTGCAGCACAATATCCTGATAGACAATTAGTTGCCGTTTTTGAATTGCATACCTTTAGTAGTTTGAATAAGGATTTTTTAGGCAATTATGCAGACACAATGAATGCCGCAGACCGCGCTTTGGTTTGTTTTAGTGAGCATACTTTGAAGATGAAAAAAATGCCAATGTTGGACAAAGAAGAAGTAGCAAAAGCATTTAATCATCCTAAGATTGAAGTTTACACAGAGCCAGCAGAATTATCTAAAACTTTACGCGGATTAAACTTCGCAAATACTAATCTGTTATTAATGAGTTCGGGGAAATTTGGCGGGATTGATATTCAGAACTTTTTATAAGTCTCAATCAAAACGTCTTACAGCGGTCGGTTTTCTCGAAAAAACCAGCATTTGAAGGTAATATTATTTACTTTTGCGGGCGTTATGAAATATAGGGCCGTTTTCGTTCGCCCCCTAACCCCCAGCCGGGGGAACTTTCATTGAGCTTGATTTCATTGTAATTCTTTATTTTTCTTCTTTATAAGATATACTGAAATAAAGAATTACAGAAAACTTAAGTAAAGAGGAAGTTCCCCCGGTCGGGGGTTAGGGGGCGAAGATTTGCTCTTACAAATAATAAATATCCAACTAATAACTAATAAAAAATGGCAGATAAACCATTAAATTGCGTCATCATCGGAAGTGGCCCTGCGGGTTACACAGCGGCAATCTACGCAGCACGTGCGAATATGTCACCTGTATTATATACTGGTCAAGAGCCAGGTGGTCAATTAATGATTACGACAGATGTGGAGAATTACCCAGGTTACCCAGACGGTATTATGGGACCTCAAATGATGGAAGATTTCAAAAAGCAAGCAGAGCGTTTTGGAACAGATATTCGTTACGAGATGATTACGGAGACTGACTTGTCAGGTGAAGTAAAGGTTTTGACGACTGAGTCTGGTGCTAAAATCGAAGCTTATACAGTTATCATTTCGACAGGTGCATCTGCAAAATGGTTAGGTTTGGAAAGCGAGCAACGCTTGATGAACAAAGGTGTTTCTGCTTGTGCGGTATGTGACGGATTTTTCTTCCGTGGTCAAGAAGTAATTATCGTTGGTGCTGGTGATACAGCTGCTGAGGAGGCTTCTTATTTAGCTAAATTATGTCCAAAAGTTCACATGTTAGTACGTCGTGACGAAATGCGTGCTTCTAAAATCATGCAAAAACGTGTCATGGATACCGAAAACATCCAAATCCACTGGAACACAGAAACTGTAGAAGTCCTTGGAAATGAGGAAGTTACGGGTGCAAAAGTGCGCAATCGGGTAACGGGTGAAGAGTCAGAAATTGCAGCAAATGGTTTCTTCGTAGCGATTGGTCACAAGCCAAATACAGGTATTTTTGCAGGTCAATTAGACATGGAAGATTCTGGCTACTTGATCACTCAACCAGACTCTACTAAGACTAATATCGACGGTGTTTTTGCTTCAGGTGATGCACAAGACCATGTTTATCGTCAGGCGGTGACGGCTGCGGGTACAGGTTGTATGGCGGCATTGGACGCAGAGCGTTATTTGACAGCGAAAGAGTTAATCTAAGAGGATTTTAGACATTAGATGTTAGACTTTAGACTCTAATCGAGTACAGAGAATCTAACATCTAAAGTCTAATATCTAACATCTAAAGAAATAATGAAGAATCCAAAAGCAGACAATCCAGAGGAATTTGCGGACTTATTTGACCCGACTTATCAAGGAAATATCTTTGGTTGGAAATTGTCCTTTGTAGGTTTGGGAATTATCCTTTTGGCAGTTGGTACAGTTATTTATCGACATATCACTTTGGGGGTTTCTTTTACAGGTGGACGTATTTCTCCTGCGGTTGTAGATACTTTGGAGCAAGTAGTTCGAGATACTTTGCAGTAGGTTTCTTTTTTTTATAAAAGTAAAAATGCTTCATTCTAGTTGTTAGAATGAAGCATTTTTTTTGTTCTCTATCAATAGACTTGTTTACAAACGAGTCTAATTACCACAAAAATGGTTTGAAATCTCTAATGCCTTTTCAAATCCTAATTCGTAACTCTTTTCCAAATCAGAACAAGATGAAGTATTGTCAAAAATAATCAGAAAAGCGACACCTCGATTAAAATAGGCTTTAGCATTATTCTCATCGAGAGTTAGCGCCATTGTGTAGTCCTCTATTGCGTGTTCAGTCAATCCGAGCACCATTAGTAGGTTTCCACGATTGATTAGAGACTCTGGATTTTCAAATTTGTCATATTCCACAACTTGGTTGATGTCATTTAATGCACCTTGAAAGTCTCCGAGTATTTTCTTAGTCAATCCGCGATTTAGATATGCTTCTGGATAAAAATTTCCTTTCATTTCTATCACTTTATTATAATCTGCAAGTGCCGCCTCGGGATTTCCTATTTTTTTATTTATCAATGCACGGTCAAAATAAGCTTTAGTCAGATTAGACTGTAGGTCTAAAGCTTTATTTAAGTATTCCATGGCTTGCGCAAACTGACCGATACTGGCTTCCACTCTACTTAAATTGTACCATGCTATCGCAAAATCTGGTTTTATTTGAACTGCTTTCTCCAAAGATGCATGCGCTTCTTCATATTTTTCTTGCTCTAAATAAATTGTCCCCTGTAAATCGTAGCCTATAGCAGAATTCGGAAAAGTAATGAGCAAAGAGTCTACCTTTTCATAAGCAGTAAACAAATCATTATTTTCTAGATTAATCACAATGTCACTGATAAATTCAATTTCTTCAATTGACGCTTCTGACTCCAAGACTTTATTGTCCATCAATCCATAATAATAATCTAAACGCTGGTAGATACTCAAGCCTAATAAAGCATTTTCAGGATTTGAGGACAAGACATTAATAAGATTTCCGCTATGATTAAATCCAAATAAATCAGCCGCATAGGGATTCAGTCTTTCTGCTTTCTCAAAATCAATCTTTGCCTCATTTTTCATCCCTAATACTTTTTTCAAAGTCGCTCTACGCAATAAAATCTGCACAGATGCAGGATTGTGTGCGTAGGCTTCTTCTAGAGTCAAAAAAGCTTCCTCTAAATCTCCTAATGAATATTGCATATCTGCTTCACGTAAAATGCTCTGTTCCTCTCCATTAGGTGTTTCTGTACTGTATGTTTTGCCGACCCAAGAATTTCCAATACTCAAACTTTGCGCTACGACAAAGTTAAATTTCACAAACAGTAAAGAACACAGTAAAATTGTTTTTAAATGCATCATTTCTTGTATTTTTTTTGTTAGATTTTTTAATATTTCTCTATTTGATAGTAATACAATCTTACACATTCATTTGTTCAGTATTTTAAAAAAATAATAGTAATACTATCTTTTAAAAATAGTTTATTCACCTAAAATCTAATAATACGGTATAAATATCAAAAAAACATTGTAAATTTCTATTATCAAATAGAAGATAAGAGGACAATAAAAGATAGTATTACTATCTTTTATTTTAAATAAAATTGAATAATATTTAATTATTCGTGAACTTTATATCAAGACATACGTTATCAACACGAAATCAATAGCATTACTATCATTCCAATAATCTTAATATTTTCTATGATGACTAAAAGAGAATTTTCAACGGAATTTGCAAAATGGACAAGCTACCTAAAAGGATTTGCTTACAATCTAACACGTGATAAGCACTTAGCAGAAGACCTTTATCAAGATACGGCAGTAGCGGTTTTTAGAAATCAAGATAAGTTTTCATCAGGAACGAATATGAAAGCATGGCTTGGTGTTATCATGCGTAATTTATTCATTAATGGTTACCGCAAAAAGAAAAGAAGAGGTTTGATCTTTGACAATAGCAAGGAAAGTTACTTACTCAATGACGGGGCAAAACGTGTCAACAATGAAGGTGAAGGCAATATAGTGATGAAAGAAATGCTAGACTTGATAAATGACTTACCAGACGGTCTGCGCATTCCTTTTGTGATGACTTATGAAGGTTATAAGTACGAGGAAATTGCATCGTATATAAAACTGCCAATTGGAACAGTTAAAAGTCGTATATTTCAAGCCAGAAAAGTTTTAAAAGAGAAGCTTAGCTTACTGTATCGTCACCCTAATCCTAGAGAACTAGCGATATAAAAATCGCAACCAAATTAATTCAAATAATCTATTCTAATATGTACCAATTAGTAATAAATATTAAGGTAAACGACAACCTCTATAATAAAGACCCTCAAAGTTCTACTTTGGGTAAAAAAATCATTAAAAATAGTGTTTTGATGATTGATAGTATAGGATTGGAACAGTTTACTTTTAGAAAATTAGCGAAAAAAATAGAATCTACAGAGGCTTCTGTTTATCGCTATTTTGAAAATAAACACAAACTATTCGTCTATTTACTAAATTGGTATTGGGAATGGCTTATAGCGAGAATCGAACTTAACACATTGAATATCAAGGACTCCGAAACAAGACTCCGCATAATTCTAGGTGTTATAGTTGACTCTGCTAATCGCAACACAGATATTGAATATGTAGACGAAGATGCCCTTCATCGCATCGTAGTACAGGAAGGTACAAAAGGATATCATCATAAAACGGTGGATACCGATAATGAGGGTGGATTTTTCTTAGCCTACAAGAAATTAGTAGGTAACATTGCTTCAGTCATTAGTGAGGTAAATTCAGATTTTGACTATCCTCACAGTTTGGCAAGTACCTTAATTGAAACAGCAAATAATAATCTTTACTTTGCTCGTCATCTTCCACGTTTGACTGATATAAATGCCGATGGCACCGAAGCTGACTTGTGTAAAAGTGTCGTACAAATGTTAGAGGTATTCTGCTTTAATTTACTGAGATTTGATGACAAATCACGAAATAGCAGATTTTTAAATTAAAGACTTGTTTGCAAATAACTAACACATATATGAAAATATCTTTATTCCGCTATTTTCCTTTAAAAAAGTAAGTCCGTAGAAGGACTATGCACTGATTTTTTAAAGAAAACTATTCCCGACGCATCGGGACAGGCTGAAAAAATCTAAATTTCATATACGTATTCCTTATTTACAAACAAGTCTTAGCCTTAGATATTTTTCAATCTAAAAAATAAACATGGATATTTCAGTAATCAATGAAGCGGGCGTCGAGAATAAATATATCAGACTAGCCTTATGGAAATTATATCGTCTAGAGGAAAAATTTCCTAATTTGAAAGGGAGTCAATTGACTATCCTAAAGGAAAATCCAAGAAAAAACGTATTTCGTGTGATGCTTAAACTGCGCACTATGGGAGAAACTATTGTACTAAAGCAGCAGGCAAAATCTATTTCAAAAATTATTAATAATTTGAAAAATGATGCGCACGAGTTCCTGTACAATCAACAAAAGTTAATTCAATTTTATAACCCGAGCTAAAGCAATATTATGAAATTTTACTCAAGAAAACTTATCAAACCTGGCGATCTCAATGCTAATAATACCTTATTTGGAGGACAATTATTACGTTGGATAGACGAAGAGGCAGGCATATATGCAATGACAAAATTAGATAGTCGTCGGACGGTGACGAAATATATTAGTGAGATAAATTTTGTAAGCTCAGCAAGACAAGCGGATACTATTGAGATTGGCTTAGAGTTTTCTGCGATTGGACGCACTTCGATAACTTTTCGCTGTGAGGTACGCAATTTGATTACAAAAAATACGATTATTAGCTTAGAAAAAATAGTGTTTGTAAATGTCGATGAAAATGACCGTCCACTGCCACATGGGAAGACCTTAGCTGATATGACAGCAAACTTAGTGGCTGTTTAATTTGAATTTTAATCAAATAAAAAAAGGGAAGTATCCAGAATACTTCCCTTTTTTTATTTCTAAAAACAATAGCTTTGAATACGGATAGGAACGAATCTTTGCTGCTCTATCTTACTCCAAACAAGTCTAATGCTTGGTTTTATAAGCAATAACTATTCTAACAAATCAAATTATTCTGACAATTTTCTAGGCATTCAAGCAACTTTTATCGCCTTCACTTAGTTTAATAATCAAACAAACTATTATCTTCGCGTTAGCTATCAACTGTCAACCAACAACTATCAACTAAAATCATGTCATATACTTACGAATATCCGCGCCCAGCTTTAACTGTCGATTGCATTATTTTCGGCTGGGACGGTACGCGCGAACTCAAAGTTTTGTTGATACAACGTGGCAATGAACCATTTAAAGGGCAATGGGCTTTCCCTGGGGGATTTGTAGATATGGATGAAGATTTGGAGACAGCTGCACTGCGGGAATTGGAGGAAGAAACAGGAATGAAGGATGTTTTTATAGAGCAATTATTCACTTTTGGTGCGCCCAATCGAGACCCACGTGGTCGTGTGGTGAGTGTAGCTTATTTTGCATTAGTTAACTTGAATGAACATAAAATTGCCGCGGCAGATGATGCGGATGATGCACAATGGTTTTCGGTGAAAGAATTACCAGATTTAGCCTTTGACCATAAGACAATTATGGCGGCAGCTACAACGCGTTTACGGGGCAAATTACGCTATCAGCCAATTGGCTTTGAACTCTTACCTGAAAATTTCACGCTATCAGAATTGCAATCTCTCTATGAAACAATCTTAGGGGTCACAGACATCAATAAGCGTAACTTTCGGACGCGCATTTTGAAAATGAATGTGCTTAATGAAGTTGGAATGCAGCAAAATGTAGCGCATCGTCCTGCTAAATTGTATGCTTTTGATAAGGAGAAGTATGAGAAATTGGTGGCGGAGCGTGAGGGGGATTTGCTGAGACGGGGGATGGATTTTGAGGTGTAACACTTAATAAAATGGGATTTCAAACATTAAAAGGCTCAGAACATCAATTCAAAATATTGAAAATACATATTTTGAATAAAGAAAAGTTTAGTCATAAATACAAAATTTATGACGCAGGTAGCCATACATCATACGATTTTAAATGTAAAAATTGCAATGGAAGTAAGACTGATATCAATATATCTGACTTTACTAATTTTCAAGCAGATAAAATCAAAATTAATTTAGATGACCTCATTGAAAAAGGAGGAACAGGGTCTATGTGCAAACTAATAAAATGTGAAAGATGTAATACATTTTACTATGTTGGATTTGGCTATGATGAGCCTAATAATGGCAGAGATGTTTTTATGATTCATAGCATTTTAGAGCTTAAAATATTAGATAAATAATAACGACAACAGAAAAGTGTAATATATGAAATCAAAATTCCTACTCTTCAGCCTACTTATCACTACCCTATTCACCGCCTGTGTTAACGACTCAAAAGTCGAAAACACAACAGTAGAACTCCCTCCATTAGAGGACGACTACGAAATACCCAAAGTAAAATGGGGCTACATGAATAAATTAGGTAATACCGTCATTGAGGCAAAATTCGATGATGCCAGAGACTTTAAAGAAGACTTTGCGGTCATACGTAAAGGAGGCTTTTGGGGATATATCAATCGGGTGGGTAATGAAGTCATCCCTGCTACTTTTCGAGGGGCTTATGACTTTTCAGAAGGTATCGCACGCGTCCAAGATAAATCGGGGCAATATGGCTTTATTGACAATACAGGTAAGTTTGTTATCCCTGCTCAATATGAGGAAATTTTCGACTTTGTAGAGGGTCTAGCCCGTTTTAGAAAAGACGAGCGATTTGGATATATAAACAAGTCGGGTGAAGTGGTCATTGAGCCTATGTATGATGCAGTAACGAACTTTTCAAATGGCTACGCATCTGTCAAGAAAAACGGTAAATATGGTGCAATCAACACTAAAGGAGATGTCATCATACCATTTGATTATCAGAGAGTTAGTAAATTTAAAGGAGATTTATTCCGTGTAAAAAAAGATAAGAAATTTGGCTTTGTCAATATTAAGAACAAAGTCCTTGTTCCGATAGAATTAAAGAATGCCAAGGATTTTGAAAATGGTTTTGCGCCAGCAAAAAAGGATAAAAAATGGGGTATTATTGATAAGAAAGGGAACTTTGTTGTTGAGCCTATTTACGGTCAACTTTGGTATGCAGGTGAAGAACTCTGGGCAGTTGAAAAAGAAGGAAAGTACGGATACATTGCAGCAGATGGAACAGAGAAAGTTGCAATAAAATATGACGAAGTCCAATCTTTTAATGAAGGTCATGCTGGCTATTTAGAAGAAGAACTTTGGGGATATATGAATGCACAAGGTGAAGCAATTACACCAGCACATTTTGGGCTTGTTTGGACTTTTAATGAGGGCTTGGCACGTGCAGCTTTCTATGAAGGCATCGCCTATATTAATACCGAAGGTAAAGTGATTATTCCACCTAACGGGCGTAAGGATGAGCGTGATTTTTCTCAGGGACTGGCGCGTGTGCAGCTTAGAAATTAGTTATTGGTTATTATGCATTTTACTTAAAAGCACCTTGAATATACAAATTGACAAGGTTTACAATAAGGTCGCAGAAAA
>CAZQTE010000109.1:0-14062 GCA_964595615.1 uncultured Saprospiraceae bacterium | reverse complement strand
GTAAGTACAGCAGTAAATTTACTGAGCTTGAAAGTAGGTTTTAATCTTAACATTTGCCTTTATTATTTGAGAAAGAGGAATTTATTACAACTTAATAAGTAGATTTACATAATTATTTAGGCAATAACTTTTTTTGTAATTAATTGATTTACAATATATTACAAGTTTTTTAAATTTATTTAAATATGTAAACCTACTTAGCATGTCTTTTATTAAAAAAGAAGAGGAAAGTGTAACTAAAATAGTCGGAGATTCAATATATCATTGAAAACAATAACCAAGTTTCAAATACTATTCCATAATGTTAGGAATAGATAAATACCGCTTTAATAAAAAGGAAATTGTCTTTATTAGTTCTTTAGATTGAAGTTCAATTAGGCTATTTAAAAAGTTTAAATTCACCATAAATACTTGAATTTCCCTGTAAAAAACACCACTTTTACATTCTAATCAATTACAAAATCATCAAGACTTGTCAAATAAAAAAATCATTATCATAGGTGCAGGTTTAACAGGCTTAACCGCTGCATTTTTTCTAAAAAAAGAAGGCATTTCAGCAACCATATTGGAAGCACGTGCACGTATTGGTGGTCGTATTCATACAATATACAAGGAGAACGAAGCACCAATTGAAATGGGTGCGACTTGGTTGGGCAAAAAGCACGGGCATTTAATTCACTTGTTAGATGAATTGAAGATTGATATTTTGGCACAACATCTAGGAAAGTTTGCAGTCTACGAACCGACTTCATTGAGTCATCCGCAGGTCGTACATTTGCCAGCTAATAATGACCCTAGTTTTCGAATACAAGGTGGAAGTTCTAATCTAATAAATACTTTGAAAAGTTTTTTGGATAAGGAGCAAATTCAACTTAAACAAGTCGTCCAATCCATTGAAAATCAAGGTAGTAAAATCTGTGTAACAACCAATAAAGGAGATTTTTATGCAGATGCTGTCATTACAACTTTACCACCTTTTTTACTGATGAAAACTATTCAATTCGCCCCTACTCTACCCGCTGATTTTACAAATATTTCATCAAATACACACACGTGGATGGGTGAGTCTATCAAAGTCGCGCTGACATTTAAAGAAGCCTTTTGGTTGGAAGGTCAAACAAGTGGAACAATTATGAGTAATGTCGGTCCTATTCCCGAAATGTATGACCAATCTGACTTTAAAAATAAGCGTTTTGCTTTAGTTGGCTTTATGAATGGTTCGTTTTATACATTGACAAAAGAAGAGCGTAAAGAGATGATATTGAAGCAGTTAGAAAAATACTATGGAGAGCAAGTACGAGGATTTCTTTCTTATGAAGAAGGGATTTGGCGTAAAGAGGCATTTACTTTTAAAAATTACGAAAGCCATATTTTACCGCATCAAAACAATGGTAATTCTATTTTTCAAGCGACTTATTTTGATAAAAAATTGTTGATTGCGGGGGCGGAAACGGCTAAAGGTTTTCCTGGCTATATGGACGGAGCGGTACAGTCTGCAATACGCGCGGTGACTGCTGTTTTAAGCGATTATGAAGGTGTATAATTTGACTCTAAAACCGAACTTTTTCAATTGTTCATACGATTTAGGAATAAGTAAATAAATGACATTAGCTCTTTCCTAAAAAATGATAAAATGAACAGATTAATTTTCAGCTTATTGTTGAGCAGTTTGTTTCTTTTAACGAGTTGCAATCGCGCCATTATTCCTCCTGTAGAAGATAAATTAGAGACGGTAGCTATTCAGCGCATCGTCTTATTATTGAAGCCTGGCGTCGCACCAGAAGTCATCGAACCTGTCTATGAAAGATTTTCTCTATTACACAAAAACAGAGTCAATAAAGAAGAAAATCGCTGGGTTTACACCTTTGACGGCAATAAGATAACCGCTGCCGAAATTCTCGTTATTTTGATTGATAATTCTAATGTAGAGGAGGCGAATTTTTATGATTTGACGGATACTTAGAGTGGCTTAATTTAGTTGATTAGTTTATTGGTTGATTAGTTTACTGGCAATAATCAACCAATAAACTAATCAACACAATCAACCATCTCAAAAACCTACGCCTCAGCCAAAGCCCCCTCTTTCACAGTCGAAAAAGCTTGCTCTAAATCCGCAATAATATCATCAATATGCTCAATCCCTACACACAGACGCAATAAATCATCGCTAATACCTGCGCCCGCTAATTGTTCCGCATTCATCTGACGGTGCGTCGTAGAGGCAGGGTGACAAGCCAAAGATTTCGCATCTCCGATATTTACCAAACGCTTGAATAAGCCCAAAGCATCATAGAATTTTTCAGCTACTTCGTAACCGCCTCTGATACCAAAAGTCAATAAAGAAGAAGGCTTTCCGTCCGTGTATTTATTAGCTAAATCATGGAATTTACTGCTTTTCAAACCACCATAACTCACCCAACTTACTTGCTCATGTGCCTCCAAATATTTCGCTACGGCGAGTGCATTGTCACAGTGTCTTTCCATACGCAAAGATAGCGTTTCTAAGCCTTGCATGATTTGCCAAGCTGCCATTGCCGAGATTGCCGCACCTGTATTACGCAAGCCTACGACACGTGCACGACCGATAAATGCCGCCGCACCAAATGCCTCTGCAAATACCGCCCCATGATAAGAATTATCTGGTGTATTAAAGACAGGAAAACGCTCTTTGTGTTCTGCCCAAGGAAATTGTCCAGAGTCCACAATAATACCACCTAAAGTCGTTCCGTGACCACCGATATACTTCGTCAATGAGTGAATAACGATTGCCGCGCCATGCTCAATCGGGCGAATAAGTGCTGGTGTTGCTACCGTATTATCGACCATTAATGGCACACCATGTTTTTTACCTGCGGCAGCAATAGCTGCAATGTCGCACAGGTTACCGCCTGGGTTACCAATTGACTCTACGTAAAGGGCTTTTGTGTTCTCATCAATGAGAGCTGCCATATCTTCGGCATCGGAAGAAGCCGCAAATTTAACTGTAATTCCGAGTCGTGGCAACATCTCCGCGAAGAGTGTATAAGTACCACCATAGAGTTGTGGCGCCGCAACAATATTGTCGCCTGCCTCTGCAACATTAAGGATAGCATAGTTGACTGCCGCACTACCAGATGCAACTGCCAAAGCTGCTGCTCCACCTTCTAAAGCCGCCATACGCTGCTCTAAAACATCGACCGTCGGGTTCATGATACGGCTGTAAATATTGCCTGGAACGGCTAAATTAAAGAGGTCTGCACCGTGTTTTGCGTTGTCAAACTCATAAGCTACGGTTTGAAAAATCGGCACAGCTACTGATTTTGTCGTCGGGTCGGAGGTGTATCCGCCGTGAATGGCTATTGTTTCTTTTTTCATTCTGTTGGATGATTTAGTTTAGAGAAATAATAATATAAAATCCATGAATGAAATGCAGAATACAGTTCTTGAGATACATTCATGTTATAAAAAATAATAATACAAATTTAAAACCATAATACATGAGATGCTACTTTTTATAGATAAAGGATCCTTTATTTTGGGAAAGATTAATTTTTTAAGAATCGTAATTCAGAAAGTAAAAAAGAAGTTCAAATAGCATAATTCAAGCTTATCCTTTCTACCATACCAACCTTTTTGACTTATTCACTCGTTGTATTCTCAAAAGCTATATTATGAAATTGAAAACAACACTTCTGTTACTTTTTTGCAGCTTCTTTCTGCAAGCACAGCAAGAATATTTGAGCTATTCACCACAGACTTATATTTATGAGATTACGGCAGACGAGGCTGATAGTCTCTATCAAAAGTCTTCTTATTCTTTCAAACCTGAAGTTTGGCATTTTCATACTTTGCGAGATAGTATAATCCGTGGGATACCCAAGGATTTCAAAACTCCAGGGCATTATATCTTTGTCTCAACGGTTGGAGAATTTATGGATTTTGAGTTAAAGAGTGTCAATACAATTTCGGCAGAGGTATTGAATAACAAGCGAGATTTAAACATACAAGTCTTTGATAATCAAAAGAATGCATCAAAAGAAGCGATTGTATTTTTAGATAAAAAAGCCATTCCTTTCGATACACAAACAAATACTTACCGACTCAAAAAACAGAGAAAGGACGGATTACTACGTATCACACTTAATGGCGAAACCATCTTTTACGAAGTAGATAAAAACGACGCGACTTGGCGAATTGTCCGACGTTGGAGACGTTTTGTCCGCACACCTATTGGGCGTTTTATTAATACGCCTTATCGCTGGGGAAAGAGTTCCTTTTACTATGTCAGAGGTATTATACAAAATGGAAATTGGAGGATATACAACTGGCGGAATATGATACCTTTTTACAGATTATTCACCCGAGAGAGAGAGCAAAAAGGCTATATCGTCCTCAACAAACCTAAGTATCAAATAGGTGATACTTTAAAAATTAAGGCTTATATCGCTAATCGAAATGGCAAACCATTAAAAAAGGCGCAGCGATTAAATATTAGACAAGGTTGGAGTGGAAAAACATATTTTTCTGATGAATTAGAACCGACAGAAAGAGGAAATTTCACCTATGAATTTGTCTTAGGCGACAGTTTAACTTTAGATGCTGAATATCGTGTTTCTTGGGGAGAAAATTTGTCCACAAAATTCTATCTAGAAGATTATCAACTGGATGAAGTCACTTGGAATTTTGCCAGTGAAAAAGAAGAATATGCCTTTGCTGATAAAGTCATTTTGAAAGCAGAAGGTAAGGACAGCAACGGAAATACGATACCTGACGGGGATGTGAAAATCACTTTAGAAACCAGTTCGATTAAAGCGACCTTTGATAGTTTAACACATGTACGGGATACGCTTTGGACTTTTCAAACGCAACTAAAATCACGCGATGAAACTAAAATCATCGTGCCAGACAGCATTTTTCCAGCCGCAAAATTAGCGATTAAAGCCATTGCCGAGTTTCAAAATTCAAATGGAGAATTGGAAAAGAAGACAGTCACTTTTGAGGTCTCTAAAAAGCAAAAGTATTTTACAGATATATTTTCAAACGGTTCATTATCAGTCATTTATCATGACAAAAACAAGCTAAAAAAGGCGCAAGGAACAGTTTCCAATTACACATCAAATCATCAATTAATAGAAGAGAAAACAGTTGATTTTCCTTTTCAAGAAAAGATAAATCCAAATGTCTGTTACTCTGTTTTTCAAGTTGGAGAGCTTAAGAAAAAAATTCTCTTAAAAGACTTAGAAGCAGGTATTTATCTCAATAGTCGGACGACTCCTGATAGTGTTTTTATCGGTTTTTCAAATCCCAATCAAGTACAAATCCAGTACTTGCTGCGACACACTGGAAAAGTAGTCGAACAAGGCGAAACAAGTGCAGCGAACTTCACATTTAGTCACAAAAGCAAAGCAGACAAAACGTGGTTTGTAGATTACAGCTACATCTGGGGAGATGATGTCGTGAAAGAAAGTACAAAAGTACGCGGCTATAAAAAACTGCTCAAAATAGATGTTAACCAAGCAGCAAAAGTACAACCTGGAGAAATTTCGGAAGTAAAAATAAAAGTGACTGACCTCAATGGCAAAGCTGCTGCCAATGTCAATCTGACTGCTGCTGCCATCAATGCTCAATTTGAAAAATCCCTTCCTTATCAAGAACCCAAAATTTCCTATAAAAATGCGCGTTTCCCATTTGATTTGAATGAATTTTCTATTAGCAAAAAAAAGGATTATTCACGAAAAAGAAGACAAACTAAAAAGTGGTACGACACTTTCCAATTAGATAGTATTTTCTATTACAAAATGCGTTGGGAAAATGAAGGTGGCATTTTAAAATACGATACGGTTACGACAGATACTTTTGCTAAAAATATCGCTCAATTCACGCCACATCTTATTAAACATGGGCGTTCTGTGCCAGTTTACATGATTTATTGTAATCGCAAATTAGTTTGGTATTATGACACAAACGACAATCAACCACATGCTTTTATAGGTCGAGAAGGTTATAATAAAATCATCCTTCGTACGCGTGATGCTGAATATACAATTGACAGTGTTTTACTGAAAAAGGGTTATAAAACAGAGATAGTTTTAGACACAAAAAATTATGGAAAATCCATTTTTGCAACGAATGTAGGTAAGAAGTCTATGCCTACATATTTGACTCATCAGGAAAAAGAGATAATAAAAAGTTCTATTTTTCTATTGCGTCCGCAAGGCAATCGTGCAAAAATATTTTTGTGGCAAGACGATGAAAGTATCCATATTTTAGAGCCCCGACGCAATCATCTACAAAAAATTGGACCATTTGCACCAACACGAGAACTGCATTTTTTGAAGCAAGAAAGTTTTTATAACACTTTTAAATTTGAGCCAGGTTTTACTTATCTCGTTTCTCCAAATCGAGAAAAACTGTATGAAAATCCTATTTTCAAAGGTAAAAACGAAGTAAATCTATCGACCTCAATGCCGCCAATGAATCTCGGGCAATATGTCTTTACACCCGCAGACATCGACATGCATCCTGAGCGAGAAATGCGATTAAGTTTTGGATATTCTCGCTTCAGAGATGCAAAATCTGGAGGAAAACTCCAATTAAACTTGGATATAGACCAAGATAACAGCTTATTTTTCGTTTTGCTACAAAATGACACCGACAGCATTCAACGTGCTTTCCCTCCTAATACCAGTCATCTTTTTAGCAAGATGCCGATAGGCAATTATCAGGTTTCTTATTTTACTAAAAATGGCTATAGAACGGATAAGAAGGTGAATATTCAGGCGCATACAACGACTTGGCTAAATTGGGAAAATCCTGTTTTTGTAAAGGACAGTACGGGTTTAGCAGCAAGTTTGAGTGGCTATCAAGAAGGGCAAAAAAGGCATAATATTTCAAAAGAAGCATTCTCCTTTTATCAAACAAGTAAAACAGGTATCATCGGTCAAATAAGCGCCGCAACTAACAATAATCCCATTGAAAACGCAACTGTTACTGCCTTCCTTTTAGACACACCTGTCGGTCAAGCGGAAACAGACAAGGAAGGAAAGTACAAACTCCTTTTGCCACCAGGGCATTATACATTAACAGTCAAATCACCAAAGACGGCGCGCGCTGCTAAACTTTCTTTATTTTTAAATGACAGCACTTTCACTATTGCTGATTGGGTTTTAGATGACGGAAGCGGTTATTTATTGATGTCTGGTGATGAATTTTGGTTGAGTGAAGTGCAAATTATTAGTTATAAAGTTCCTTTGATTGAGCAGGATAATACGACGATGGGGATGAGTCTTACTTCTGAAGATATTCGTAATTTACCTAAAAAGAACGTTTATGGACTAATGGGAAAAGTATCAGGAGTAACTGTAAGTCCTGCAAATCTTGGTATTTCCATACGCGGTTCCCGTTCAGACGGAACGTTTTACTATGTAGATGGTATTCGGGTATCTGGGAATGAAATTTCACGAATGGAAACAGAGTCTAAAAGTAAAAACTGGACAAATTTCCGTGCTGAAGGAATAACTGGCAATCGTGAAATATTTGGAACAGTAACGGAGGGAGAAGATGGCGAAGTTCTTATTGGTGTAAATGTTTTGGTTTACAGAAATGGTGATATAATCGCAGGAACAGTTACAGACATTGATGGCAGTTATTCTTTTACTGGACTACCAGGAGGCTTAATTGATATTGAATTTAGTTATACAGGATATGCTAATACAAAAATAAAAGATATTGCTAATGGCGGTAGAGTTGATGGACAATTATCATTAGACATGTCACGATTAGACGAAGTAGTTGTCGTAGGCTATGGTGTCTCTAACGGTAAAATAAACAACGAACGCACACTTAATCTAAATCCAGATGCGCCAGAAAAAGAACCACTAACAGGCACTCAATTACGTACTGAATTTAAAGATTACGCCTATTGGCAACCCAATTTAATGACTGACAAAAATGGCGAAGCCTATTTCACGGCAGAATACCCAGACAACATCACAAGTTGGAAAACCTATGTCTTAGGAATGGACAAAAAACAACGTGGTGGAGTCGTCCAAAATCGTGTCAAATCATTCAAACCACTATCTGCACAATTGGCACTCCCCCGCTTTTTAATCGAAGGCGACAAAACCGAAGTTATTGGAAAATCTATCAATTACACAGATACAAAATATGACATCAAAACAGAGTTCCAATTAAACGAAAAACCAATACAAACAACTGATAATCAAATAGATGATGCAATTATTGAATCAACAGAATTAACTGCTCCAAATCAAGACAGTTTGACAATTCGTTACACCCTTAGCACAGGCGAATATGGCGACGGAGAAGAACGGAGTATTCCAATTTTTAAACGAGGAACAGAAGAAACTATCGGAGATTTTCATCTTTTGCAAGGCGATACGAGTGTGGTTTTAAATTTCAATTCAGACTTTGGAAATGTGACTATACGTGCAGAAAATGATGCACTTTCAGTCCTATTGAAAGACATAGAATATCTACGTAATTATCGCTATGGATGTAATGAACAAACGGCAAGTAAGTTAACCGCATTGCTATTAGAAAAGGAGATAAATACAAAACTCAATCGTCCTTTTGAACATGAGAAAAAACTCATTGCTTGCGTAGTCCGTCTCAAGAAAAATCAAAATGAAAACGGTTCTTGGGGTTGGTGGGCAAATAATACGGGCGATACTTGGATGACCACTTATGTTTTGCGCGCCTTGGCGCGTGCAAATGCGGCGGGATACAAGACAGAAGCTTATGAGTTTGGTTTGCGTTGGGTGACGAATAATTTGGAGAAATGGAATGGTCGGACACTTTTGTCTGCTTTAGAGATGTTTTCAGATATTGGGCAGAATATGGATTTTGAGCCGCATTTAGCGCGATTAGATACTGTGAATATTCCGATGTTTGAGCATTTGACAGAGGTAAAAATTCGTCAAGCACAAGGCATGGAATACACTTTAGATTCTTTACAAAAATATGAAAGAGAGACTATTTTTGGAGGAATATATTGGGGTAAAGAACGCTATCATTGGCAGAATAATGATTTGCAATTGACGCGCTTGGCTTATGAAATATTTAGAGGAGAAAAGAATGCGGATAAGCAAAGAAAAATTCTCCAATTTTTCATGGAAAAGCGTGGCAAGCACTATGGTCGTCACTTCGGTAGAAATACTTTTGAAATCGCTCAGATATTGAATTTGCTTTTGCCAGAAATATTAAAAAACACAGAAAGCGTCAATATTACCAATACACTGCAATTCGATGATTTGTCAATAAGGAAATTTCCATTTATTATGAATAATATTTCTCCTGACAAACTACTAACAATTAAAAAATCAGGCGCAGGGACGCTATTTTTCACCGCTTATCAAACACAATTCAATCCAGCCCCCGAAGTCAAATCTGACTTATTCGAAATCGAAACAAAATTGCTCCAAAACAAGAAAAAAGCAGAGCAATTAAAACAAGGCGAAAAAGCAATTTTAGAAGTCACCATTGACATCAAAAAGGAAGCGGATTACATGATGATAGACGTCCCAATTCCCGCAGGATGTTCCTATGGAAACAAAGCACAAAATCAATATAGAAGCGTAGAAGTTCACCGTGAATATTTCAAAGAGAAAACGGCCATTTTCTGCCGTAGCATGAAACAAGGAACTTATACTTTTACGATTGAATTAGAGCCGCGATTTTCGGGAGATTACACTTTAAATCCTGCGAAAGTGGAACAAATGTATTTTCCTGTTTTTTATGGTCGAAATGGGGTGAAGGAAGTTGTGATTAGCAACTAATCACATAAATATCATTATAAAATATGCACTCACCACGACGAATATGCCTACTTCGTTCCTTCTATCCCAATAATAATCTTAAATTTACCCATATAATAAAACTGAATTCATCGCATCCGACCTTTTTTTACGCGATGAAAACTAAATTTACCAAAAGTATGTCTTCTCTAAACAAAAAATCGCTACTCCTTTGGGTAGTACTTTTCTTATGCGGGCAATTCATTTCCGCACAATCTCAACCCGCTCTCGACATTGCACAAAAACACTTGCAAGAAAATGTCAAAGCACTAAATCTTAGTCCTGCAGATTTGGAGGATTACAAGGTACAAGACAATTATGTATCGGCTCACAATGGGGTTACTCACTTATACCTCATTCAAAAGCACCAAGGTATTGAAGTCTACAATGGTATGATTAACATCAATATATTGCCAAATGGTAAGGTGTTAAACTTAGGAAATCGTTTTATCGCAGATTTACAAAGTCGCGTGAATACAACAAGTCCTCAAATCTCTGCCAAACAAGCGGTAGAAAAAGTCATTCAGCATTTTAACGTAATTACAGAAGTTCCTTATGTTCTAGCGGAAGCGGAAAGAGTTAATGACCAAGAAATAATCTTCACTCATCAAGGTATTGCCCTTGAACCAATAAAAACAAAGCTTTACTACCAACCATTGGAAGATAAAAGTGTGCGATTGGTATGGCAAGTAAATTTATACGAAGAAAATGCTCAAAACTGGTGGAATGCGCGCATTGATGCCATTACTGGCGAACTCGTGGCATTTAACAATCAAGTAATTAAATGTAATTTCGGACATTCAGCAGAAGAATGTCATGTATCACATAATCACAATCATACTGCTACTTCAACGGCATTAGTAGATGATGAAGTCAACAATGCTTATAATGTTATTCCTTTAGGTTTCGAAAGTCCAAATCACGGTCCACGTGTGTTACAGGTTGCTCCAGCAGACCTTACAGCTTCTCCTTTTGGTTGGCACGATACTGACGGTGTGGAAGGGCACGACTACACTATCACTCGCGGAAACAATGTTCACGCATACCATGATATTTTTAACTTAAATACTTCTTCTGGAGACGAGCCAGATGGTGGAGATTCTTTGTTTTTTGACTTCCCATTTGACGAAAACAACAACTCTCCATACACTCAAATAGATGCAGCAACCTCAAATCTTTTCTACTGGAATAACATGATGCATGATGTATGGTATCAATATGGATTTGACGAAGTGTCAGGAAATTTCCAAGCAAACAATTACACAAATGGAGGGGAACAAGGTGATTATGTTCGCGCAGAGTGTCTAGACGGAAGCGGAACAAATAATGCCAATTTCGGTACAGGTGCAGATGGTTCTGTAGGTCGTATGCAAATGTTTTTTTGGGGTAATGGCACACCTCCAACTGGTGGAGAAGCAACATTAGAAGTAACTGCTCCTGAGACTGTTGCTGGTGATTACCCTATGGTTCCTGGTGGTTTTGGAGGAGACATTCCCGATGTTGATTCTGCAATAAATGGAAGCGTAGTTTTAGTTGATGACGGAACAGCCCCAAATTCTGATGCCTGTGAAGGCTTGGTTAATATCGCTGAAATTAATGGTAATATTGCCTTAATCGATAGAGGAGCATGCGAATTTGGTTTTAAAATCTTAGCGGCTGAAAATGCAGGTGCTATCGCAGCTATCATTTGTAATAATATAGCTGATGCTCCTATTGTAATGGCTCCAGGTGCAGTTGGAGCTCAAGTAACTATTCCAGCAGTTATGATTAGTTTGCAAGATTGTAATACTTTAAAGACTGATTTAGAAGGTTTAGAAATATCGTTATTTGATAGTGGAATTACTATACCTATGCCTGGACCTACAGGAATCGACGGTGACTTTGATAGCGGAATTATTTGTCATGAATATGGTCATGGTGTCTCTATCCGTTTAACTGGTGGCCCTAATACAGGAGGTTGTTTAGGTAATAATGAGCAAATGGGTGAAGGCTGGTCTGATTGGTTTGGTCTTGTATTGTCTTCTACTTCAGCTAACAATGCAGACGAAGGACGTGGTATCGGAACTTATGCAACAAATGAACCAATAACAGGTGGTGGTATCCGTACTTTCCGTTACAGCCGTAATATGACCATCAATCCTCATACTTATGCTGACATCAATGGCGAGTCTATTCCTCACGGTGTAGGTTCTGTTTGGTGTGCGATGATTTGGGATTTATACTGGGATTTGATTGATGTCTATGGCTACGATGATGATATGCACAATGGTACAGGTGGTAATAATATTGCGATGCAATTAGTCATCGACGGTCTAAAATTACAAGCTTGTGATCCTAATTTTATTGACGGGCGTGATGCAATTTTAGCAGCAGATGAAGCAAATTATGACGGAGCTAATCAATGTCTAATTTGGGAAACTTTTGCACGTCGTGGATTAGGTGTCGATGCACAAGCAGGTGGTAATGAAAATTTCGACGTGCCTTTGCTATGTTCAAATTCAGTAGGAATTGAAAAAACAGGTGCAGCAAGCGCAGAAGTATTAGATGAAATCTCTTATACCATTGAAGTCACAAATGGAACACAAATAGATTTGACAGAATATACTATCACAGATATATTGCCAAGTAACACAACTTATGTTGACGGTTCTTCAACTTGTGGTGGAACTGTTGATAATGGTGTATTGACTATGGTTGTTGAAAATATAGCAAGTTTACAGTCTAGTTCTTGTACTTATTCAGTAACAATCAATGCTGGCGTATATAGTCAAATTGGTTTTGAAGACGATTTAGAAAATGGACTAGACCAATGGGAAATCAGTGGTACAGGTGCCGCAATGTGGGCAGCTAGTACAGTTAATCCAAATAGCGGTACGACATCTGTTTTTGCTCCAAACCCAGCTACAGAGAGTGACCAATATTTCATGATAGCAGAATCGTATACTTTGTCAGGCGATCCTGGATTAGGTTTTTATCATAGTTATGATACAGAAGAAGATTGGGATGGTGGAGTTGTAGAGATACGTTTAGCAGGCACAAATACCTGGTTTGATTTAGGAAACGCCATGCTTTCAAATGGTTATAATAGTCTTATTACAGAAAATGATGCAAGTGCTATCAGCGGTCGCCCTGCTTTTCATGGTAACTCTGGAGGTTATGTATATACATTAGTTGATTTAAGCCTTTATTCTAACGCAGAAGTTGATATTCGCTTCCGTTTTGCTTCAGATGGAGCAGTTGGTGGTGACGGTTGGCACGTAGACGATATTCAAATCTTTAGTAATTTAGTGAATATTGAGAATGTGGCATGTGTTACCGATCAAGATGGAGACGAAATCTGTGCTTCTGCACAGACGACAGTATTTGGTGTTATTTCTAGCAATGAAAATATTACTGCTAATGATGCACGCGTTGCTCTTTTCCCAAATCCAACGGATAGTCGTTTCTCTGTAGAAGTTACAACTGAATTTGCTCAAGATGCAACTATCAAAGTGTACACAACTGACGGAAAATTAATCTTTGCAGATAAGTTCAACACCTCTGACCCTTACACAGCTAATATGGCTAAATACGGTACAGGTGTTTACTTTGCGGAGATAATTACGAATGAATTGCAGACAGTTAAGAAATTAGTAGTGCGCTAATTCTTGCTTGATGTCAAATAGACTTTGATGAATGAAAAAAGCCTGAGTTCCACACCGAACTCAGGCTTTTTCATTAGACTTCCCCTATCAACCTTCCCTCCTTATATAATCATAAGTCACAGGTGCAGCCGTCAAATAAGGTTTAACAACAGTCTTCAAATGTAAATGAATAGGATGTGCTTGATACTTTTCATAAGCCAACTTACTCGTAAAACTCATACTAAATACCATTTCTAAATCAGACATAGCACGTTTATCTCCCAAGTCTGCAAAATCTCCAATTTCCAGTTCATTTACCTCTTCTATTCTTGCCAAATTATCAATTGCAGCAATAATTTCTATTTCCTCTTCTTCATTCAAATCTTCTTTCAAATTAAGATAAACAAGATGCACAAGGCTACCAGCAGGATTAGCAGCATTTTCAGCTTTGAGATCTGCCAACTCCTGTTTCGCAATGATAAGTTCAGCTTCTAATTCATCTACTTTTTCTGTTAAGTCAGGGACTTGTTGACAACTTGTCAAAAACAGAGCAATAACAATGTGAGAAAGTGTAATTATTTTTTTCATACTGTGAAATTAAGTAAAGTTTACAAGTTAAGTAAAAGTGATTCAATAACTTATAAC
>CAZQTE010000108.1:8165-14358 GCA_964595615.1 uncultured Saprospiraceae bacterium | reverse complement strand
CATTACCTGTTTGATTAAAATATTACTGCTTGATTGTATCATAACTAGTTTTTTTGTGTAAAAGTATGATACAAATATGAAGTATTCATTGATTTAAATTGAATTGAATATCAATTAAAACAAATGAAAAAATATCGATATTCGATAAAATGTAAGTACTTGCATTTATCTTAAGTGCAATACATACAAAGAATTTCTATTTTGTCGCTACTTTTGAAAAAAAACTAGTAATTCCGTAAAGCATGCAAAATATTCCAACTTATACCGTAATCATCTTTCTAATCCTATTCTTCATCTCTACTTTTTTATATCCAGGAGGTTCGCAAGCCGATGTTAAATCGACAGGTTTTAGTTGGTTTCACAACTATTGGTGTGATTTAATTTGGCCAACAAATCATCGAGAAGAAAAGAACCCTGCTGCTTGGGCTGCAATCCCTGCCATGATTATCCTTTGTCTCGGTTTAGTTTTTCTCTTTTATCAATTCCCAAAACACTATCCAACTGACCCGCGTACTACCATGTTAATTCGTATTTTTGGAACAGGCTCAATGGTCTGCGCTTCTTTACTTTTTACACCTTTACATGACATCATGATACCTTTGGCGAGTTTGTGTGGTTTGGTTGCATTAGTCGCTATTTTCTATGTTTTATATGGGCAGCCTGATAAGACATTATTCTATTTTGGTTTAGTTTGCATGGTCTTAATGGGTTTAAACAATGTGGTTTATTACTCAAATTCAGAAAGTTTGATATATTATTTACCCTTATTGCAGAAGATTTCTTTTCTTGTGGTTCTGACTTGGATTGTAGGCTTAAACCTGTCTTTTTCAGACTTATACTAAATAACACAGTTAAACGAAGTTTAGCTCTTTTTAATAAATTACTGGAGTCAGGAGTCAAGCCAAGTATTACTTGCCTGACACCTGATACCTGACTCCTGACACCTTAAAAATATGGTACACGGAACACACAACGCTCTCCCAGATAAACGCAACGAAGATGTCCTAATCTACGTAAATGGCGAATTTTTTAAACGTAATGAAGCCAAAATTTCCGTCTTTGACAGTGGGTATTTAGTAGGGGATGGTGTTTGGGAAGCCGCACGTTTACATCACGATGTTTTGGTCTTTTGGGATAGGCATCTTGACCGTCTCTATGCAGGGGCTGCGACAATAGGGATGGACTTGGGTATGACGCGTGAAGAGTTTACAGAGGAAGTATGGAAAGTCTTGAAAATCAACGATATGCACGATAATGTACATGTACGCTGTATGGTAACACGAGGCATTAAAAAGACGCCTTCACAAGACCCAAGATTGACAATTAGTGGACCGAATTTGGTCATCATTGCGGAGCATAAAGCAGCCTCAAATGAAAGTCGAGAAAAGGGTATTACCCTTTTTACAAGTACGATAAGACGCGGCTCTCCAGATTATTTAGATCCGCGCCTCAATTGTCACAGCAAATTGCATGAAGTACAAGCATTGTATCAAGCTATTCAAGCAGGTGCGGACGAGGCATTGATGTTAGATATTCACGGTTTTGTTTCGACTTGCAATGCGACTAATTTTTTCATTGTGAGAAAAGGTGAGGTATGGACGAGTACGGGGCAATACTGCATGAATGGCATCACACGTGGAGCTATTATTCAGGTTTGCAAAGAGAATAATATACCTGTTTTTGAGAAGGATTTTAGTCTTTTTGATGTCTATGGAGCGGATGAAGCCTTTGTAACGGGTACTTTTGGTGGCGTTACGCCAGTGACGGATATTGATGGTAGGAAAATAGGAGAGGGGAAATTTGGAGAAATGAGTCGTAGATTGTCGAACTTGTATATGGAATTGATAGAACGCGAGGTGAAATCATCGTAAATCTGAAGTATTTAAAAATAGATAAGTGCATGACATTATTTATTCGGATAAATTTGAGAGAGAGGTTTTTTTGGTAGTTTTCTTTTAAAAATCGTTGCATGGTCTGCATCACGCGACTATTTTTAAGAGGAAAATAATCCCGACGCATCGGGACAGGCTAAAAAAATATCCTCTCAAAATGTCTGAATAAATAGTGTCATGCACTTAATCTTATGTACTGTGTTTTTATTGTAGAAAAGAACAAATAGCGTCTTCATTCTTTTTAGCAATATGAATACAGCACAATTTATGATACAATGCCTTGAAAAAGAAGGTGTCCAGTATATTTTTGGAGTACCAGGTGAAGAGAATGAACACTTTATTTTAGCTTTAGAAGACTCCACACAAATAAAATTTATACCGACTCGCCACGAACAGGGCGCAGCCTTTATCGCTAATATCATGGGGCGTTTAACGGGGAAAGCAGGCGTTTGCTTAGCTACACTCGGTCCTGGGGCAACGAATCTTATGACGGGTTTGGCAGAAGCTAACTCTGATAAAGCACCCGTGCTTGCTTTGACCGCTCAGGGGAGTACAGACCGCTTGCACCATGAGAGCCATCAAGTGATTGATGTGTGTGCGATGATGCAGAAAATTTCAAAATACTCGGCAGATATTATTCATCCAGACATCACCGCTGAAGTGGTGCGAAAAGCCTTTAAATTAGCAGAAGCGGAAAAGCCTGGAGTTACACATATTCAATTACCAGAAAATATTGCAGCAGCGGAAGTATCCGAAAATTTACTTCCAATTCCTGTACGCACTAGGTTACATCCCGCACCCAATCCGATATTAATCGAAGAAGCAGTCAGGACAATCGCGAATGCAAAGCACCCTTTGATTTTGGCAGGAAATGGAGTGATTAGAGACGGCGCAAGTCCTCTACTTACTAAATTTGCTCAGCAATTTAACATTCCTGTTGCACATACTTTTAAAGGAAAAGGGGCAATAGATGACCGTTTAGACCAATCTCTTTTTGCCGTAGGTTTGGGCTTTGAAGATTATGTACTAGAAGCGTTTAATGCCGCAGATGTAGTCTTAGTTATTGGCTATGATATTGGAGAATACGCACCAGACAACTGGAATAAAAATCACGACAAATTAATTATTCACATTGATTTTACACCCGCAGAAGTTTATGCAGCTTATACACCTTTAGTTGAGATAGTTGCAGATATTTCTTTGACTATCAGTGCTTTAAATCATCATCTGTCAGAAAATATTCAATTTGTTGATTGGTTTTCAGACATTCGCCGTCGCATTGCAGAAGATATTGAAAGTTACAAACTAAAAGGAGAAGATAGCCTTACTGTACCAGGGATACTCCACGAAATTCGAAATATTGCTAAAGACGATAGCATCTTACTTAGTGATGTGGGTAGCCATAAGATGTGGATTGCTCGCAATTACCCCAGTTATCAACCGCACAACACTATTTTTAGTAATGGTCTAGCGAGTATGGGGATAGCTCTTCCTGGTGCAATTGGCGCGGCAATGGCTGAACCCAAACGGCAAATCATCGCCTTTATGGGGGACGGTGGTTTTATGATGAATATGCAGGAAATGGAAACCGCTACGCGTCTCGGACTAGGTTTTACGATTATTGTGACGGTAGATGCAGACTATGGTTTGATTTCTTGGAAGCAGGAACGGTCGGTAGGAGAAAGTCACGGCACGACTTTTACCAATCCAGATTTCATTAAATTATCGGAAGCATTCGGTATCAAGGCACATCATCCGAAGACGGTTACAGAACTGAAAGAAGCTTTAAGCGAAAGTATTAACTCTAAGGAAATGCGATTCATTGCAATCCCAATTGATACCTATGTGAATGGCGAATTAACAGATAAATTGAAAGAATACTTTGCGTAAAATGTCAGATAATTAGATGCATTCCTCAACTTCTAACAAAAATAATATGTCCAATAAAAAAATAGTAAAAACAAGCAACCCTGCCACTGGAGAAGACTTAAAAACCTATAAAAGATTAAGTGTAAAGGAAGTAGAAAAAAAAGTGGATAAGGCACATACTACTTGGTTAAAATACCGCAATACCTCATTTAAAAGTCGAGCAAAAAAACTTCTCAGAGCTGCTGATATATTAGAAAAACGTAAAAATAAATATGCTAAGCTCATGGTTAGAGAAATGGGCAAAACTATTACCGAAGCCAAGTCAGAAATAGAAAAATGTGCTTGGGTCTGTCGCTATTATGCTAAGAATGCAGAAGATTTTTTAGCCAAAGAAGTTGTCAAAACCGACGCTGACAAAAGTTACGTCACCTTTCAACCAATTGGTGCTGTGTTAGCAATTATGCCGTGGAATTACCCGTTTTGGCAAGTTTTTCGATTTGCTGCCCCAGCACTCATGGCAGGTAATGTTGGTTTGTTAAAACACGCCTCTAATGTCTTAGGTTGCGGAGATGCAATCGAAGAAGTTTTTCTTGATGCAGGTTTTCCAAAAGGAGCTTTTACGCATTTAAATATGTCAGCTGATGATATTGAAAAATTATTAGAAAATCCAAAAGTAAAAGCAGCTACTCTGACAGGTAGTGCGCCCGCGGGCAGTTCTGTGGCAGGTATTTCTGGTAAAAATTTAAAGAAAACTGTTTTAGAATTGGGAGGAAGCGATGCTTATTTGATATTGGAAGATGCGAATATTGAAGAAGCCGCAGAAATTTGTAAAAATGGACGTTTACTCAATGCAGGACAAAGCTGCATCGGAGCAAAACGCTTCATCGTTTTAGAAGAAGTCTATGATAAATTTTTAAAAGCTTTTAAAAAGAAAATGAAAGCCGCAAAAATGGGCGACCCGAAAGATAAAGACACAAAATACGGCTGTATGGCACGTAAAGACTTACGAAAGGAACTACACGAACAAGTCAAGAAAAGTATCAAAATGGGTGCAAAACTTGAACTTGGCGGCAAAATACCAAAAGGAAAAGGAGCATTTTATCCTGCCACAATTTTGACTAACTTAGCGCCTGGAATGCCTGCTTATGAAGAGGAATTATTCGGACCAGTAGCTTCTGTCATCAAAGCACAAGATGAAAAAGAAGCCATTAAAATTGCCAACGCCAGTGAATTTGGTTTAGGAGCAGCTGTTATTACTTCTGACAAAAAGAGAGGAGAAAGAATTGCCGCCCAAGAACTTGAAGCAGGTTGTTGTTTTGTTAATTCTTTTGTGAAGTCTGACCCCAGACTTCCATTCGGAGGCATAAAAAATAGTGGATATGGTAGAGAATTATCTCACTACGGCATCAAAGAATTCACTAACATAAAAACTATCTACATTGCTCCAACTGCAGACTAAATAATAATGTAATCTGGGGAAGAAAAAGTAAAACATGAGTCATCTCGAAATATCTGAGGAAGTACAAAAAGCCCTAAAAGAAAATAGACCCATAGTAGCCCTTGAGTCCACCATCATCTCCCACGGCATGCCCTACCCAAAAAATGTAGAAACAGCCCTCCGAGTTGAAGCCGAAGTTCGCAAACACGGAGCAATACCAGCTACGATAGCTGTTATTAATGGCAAAATGAAAGCAGGACTCAGTAAAGAAGAAATCGAACTTTTAGGCAAGACAGGAACAGCCGTTACCAAAGTCAGCCGCCGGGATTTACCCATAGTTTTAGCAAGGAAAATGCTTGGTGCAACCACCGTTGCGACAACGATGATTATTGCCGAAGCCGCAGGCATACAGGTTTTCGCGACAGGCGGCATCGGTGGAGTACACCGAGGAGCAGGGGAGAGCATGGACATCTCCGCAGACCTTCAAGAGTTAGCGAGAACCAATGTCGCAGTCGTCAGCGCAGGCGTAAAATCCATTTTAGACTTAGGATTAACCTTAGAGTATTTAGAAACACATGGTGTCCCAGTCTTAGGATTTCAAACAGATGAATTGCCTGCTTTCTATACAAGAAAAAGTGGATTTAGTGTTGACTATCAGGTAGATACGCCAGAAGAAATTGCTCAAATCATCAAAATTAAAAAAGCCACTAATCTGAATGGCGGAATGATAATCGCAAATCCTGTCCCAGAAAAATATCAAATGGACAAAGCAATCATCGATATTGCAATAGAAAAAGCTTTGAAAGAAGCCGACGAACAAGGCATCAAAGGAAAAGAAATCACCCCATTTTTATTAGCAAGAATAGAACAAATAACGAGTGGAAATAGCTTGGAGAGTAATATTCGATTGGTTTTGAATAATGCAAAATTAGGAGCGGAAATAGCAAGGTGCTGCGCACAAATATGAAATATGAAAACACCACCATGCCTTAGA
>CAZQTE010000108.1:0-8065 GCA_964595615.1 uncultured Saprospiraceae bacterium | reverse complement strand
ACCCATAACCCAAAAAAAAAGCCCTCGCGCAAACGCACGAGGGCTTTTCAATTAAAATTCTAAGTCATGCGATTATACATTATACAATCGACATTAGACATTTTTAGCTTTTTACAGTCTTAATAATGCGAGATGCCACTTTGTATGGATCTGCATTAGAAGCTGGACGACGGTCTTCCAACCAACCTTTCCAATCTGCCTCAACAGTTGCAATTGGAATACGGATAGAAGCACCACGGTCAGAGATACCGTAAGAGAATTTGTCGATAGCTTGTGTTTCGTGCGCACCAGTCAAACGTAGGTGGTTATCTGCACCATATACGTCCATGTGTGCTTTGATTACTTCTGGAGAAGCACCAAATTTCTCACAAATTTCGTTGTATTTGTCTTGGCTACCACATGTTCTCAAAGTACTGTTAGAGAAGTTTGCGTGCATACCACTACCATTCCAGTCACCGTTTACTGGTTTTGGTTCCCAGTTTACAGTTACACCGTACTTTTCACAAGTACGCTCCAATAAGTAACGAGAAACCCAAATTTGGTCACCCGCATCTTTACCACCTTTCGCGAAAATTTGGTATTCCCACTGACCAATCATTACCTCTGCATTGATACCTTCTACATTCAAACCAGCATCCAAACAAATATCAAAGTGTTCCTCTACGATGTGACGACCAATTGCATTATTTGCACCAACGCTACAGTAGTAAGGACCTTGAGGACGTGGGTAAGCACCATTATCTCCGAAGAAACCAATTGGCGCACCATTTTGCCATAAAGTATATTCTTGCTCAAAACCGAACCAGAAATCATTGTCATCATCGTCAATAGTTGCACGTGCATTTGTTTCGTGTGCTGTACCGTCAGCGTTTAAAACCTCACACATTACTAAGTATGCATTACGACGATCAGGGTCAGGATAAGTTGCTACTGGCTTCAATAAACAGTCAGAAGAACCACCTTCTGCTTGACCTGTAGAACTACCGTCAAAAGACCAAATTGGACAATCGCGTTTGTCTAATTTTCCTTTTACTTTATCTTCGTCGATGACTTTAGTTTTACTACGCATTCCTTGAGTTGGCTGCGTTCCGTCTAACCAAATGTACTCTAATTTTAATTTCTTACCCATTTTGAAAATGTTTATTAGTGTTGCGAAAAAACAGTTCTAATGCATTTTGACGTAAGAGTATAATATTGTGTTGGGTTAATGACCAGAACAAATCAGATGTGGCAGAAACTTCTGATAGTCAGACGGTTATCAACGAATTTTTTATACTACGTTGTTGATTTTCCTGATATTCGCTATTGTTAACTAAGATATTAGACTTTCTAACACCTGAAAATAATAAGTGCAAATGTATAACACCATACAATAAGGTGTATGTGTTAGAACATATTTTTTTTACTTCAATTTGGTAATTTGATTTCAGAAAAAAAGGAAAAATTTAAGTGGTGTTTTTCCTTTTTGAAATCTTGAAAGTAGAACAATTAAGAACTACTTGAAAAGAGCATCAGAATATGATTTTTGCTCTGAAAGGACACAAAAGTAATTCTAAATTTGGACTCTACAAATTATTGATGAAATTTCGGCTCTTTTATATTTTGTTTAGATGATTTTCAATATCAGTAAACCAAATTAAAGTTGGAAAATACTATTTTGACTATATTTTGCTTTGATTTTTTAAGAAATATAAAAGGAATATTAAGAAAAGTTTGAATGTGAATTTTTTATAAAATATTTTTTGAAGACCTTATTTCACTGAAAAGATTTTTTTCGCAGAAAATCTATAATCTTAGATAAAACAGTAAAAACCTCACTTTACACTGCATCTATACGGACAGGTATTTCATATTTCATGCTTTTATCCTCTTATCTCAAGATTTCTTTCGATATTGCAGACGCAAATATGAATTTATGAAACGACCGATACTTACTGCATTAAAATCCTTTATTCTCTCGTCAAATGCTGCACTAACTTGTGCACTATTTGTCTTTTTTTCCTTTTCCTTAAATGCACAAGTAGATGAAGACGAGGTGCCAGAAGCCTTGCGCCAATTAATCGAAGTTATTCTCGAAGAAAATGGGGGAGATGGCGATGATTTTGCCTTCAATGACTTAGCTGAAAAGTTTACGCTTTATGCTAAGAAGCCATTGAATTTAAATAAGGCAAGTATGGAAGATTTGGAAGATTTTTTCCTGCTCAATGATGTACAAATATCTGGTCTTGTTTCTTATCGACAACAGTTTGGTGATTTAATGGCATTGGAGGAATTGCAAGCGGTTCCAGGCTTTGATTTGGCGACAATACGGGCAATTTTACCTTATGTGGACGTAAAAGGAGACCTAGACGACTATAATGTATCGGCTAAAGAGTTGATAACCAAGGGACAAAATGAATTATTCGTTGGTTATCGCCGTAAGTTGGAGACACAGCGAGGTTATATTCCAGGAGAATTTGAAGACCCATATCTGGGACAGCCTTTTCGTTTATACACTCGTTTTCAGCGCAAATATGAAGATAGATTAAGCGTAGGTTTTACCGCTGAAAAAGACGAAGGAGAAGAATTTTTTACAGGCAGCAATAAGCAAGGATTTGATTTTTACAGTGCACATATTTTCGTTTCAAAATATTCAAAATTTCTCAAGTCATTAGCACTTGGAGATTATCAAATTGGATTGGGACAAGGATTGATTGCCAAAGCAGGATTTGGTTATGGAAAGTCAGCACAAGTTATGGACATCCGCCGTACAGGTAAGACCTTACGTCCTCAAAGGTCAGCCAATGAATTTGACTTCTTTAGAGGTGCTGCAGCAACTTTGGGCATCGGAAATCAGACAGAATTTACAGCATTTTACTCCACTCGCCGCCGAGATGCTAACTTATTACAAGTTGACACATTTAATATTGATGACCCCGATGAGTTAGGTGGTTTCTCTTCTTTTCAGCAAACTGGGTTTCACCGATTTAAAGCAGAAATAGAAGATGAAAATGCTATTCGTGTACAAACTATGGGGGGCAGTCTCAAACAAAGGTTTAAAGCAGGTCATATTGCGTTGAATGTAGTAAATCATAGTTTTGACCAAATGTTCGAGCGCAATCTTCGAACATATAACCAGTTTGAGTTTAACAGTAATAAACTGCTAAATATTAGTGCGGATTACGGTTATGTCTGGCGCAATTTTAACTTTTTTGGAGAAGTTGCTTGGAGTGACAACAATTCTATTGCGACATTGAATGGTTTATTGATTGGTCTCGACAGACGTGTTGATTTTTCTATTTTGCACCGTCATTATCCCCGCGACTTTCATTCTTTGAATGCGCGACCTTTTGGAGAAACATCTGCCACGGGAGGGCGAAATGAAAACGGTTTGTATTTAGGATTGGAAATTCGACCAACCCGTCAGTGGAAAGTACAGGCATATTATGATATGTGGAGTCATCCTTGGTTACGTTTTTCAATAGAATCGCCTTCGATAGGAAATGAGATGTTTGCACAGCTAACTTATACGATAAAGAGAAAATTGAATATTTACCTGCGTGCTCGCGTGGAGAATAAAGCAATTAATGTCAATAGTGCCAACTCAAAGGTTATTTATGACCAACAACGCGCCTACTTACGTCTGCACATTGGCAATAAAATTAGTAAAACCTTAGAGTTGCGCAATCGTTTTGAGGTATCAAGACGAACTTTAGACAATCCAATTTCGGACGCACCTTTGATTTCTATTAATATTTTAGACGGGGAGAGTATCACCTCTGATGTACCTGGTTTGCGTACGACGGGCTTCATGCTTTATCAAGATGTGATTTACAAGCCTACGAGTATTCCTTGGTCTTTTTCGGCACGTTATGCACTTTTTGATACAGACGATTTTGCTAGCCGTATTTATGCTTATGAGAATGATTTACTGTACACTTTTTCTGTACCTGCTTACTTTTATCGGGGTAGCCGTACCTATTTGAATGTGCGTTATAAAGGGATTAAGAATTTGACTTTGGAAGGAAGAATTGCGCAGACTTATTTGTCTGGACAGGCGGCTAATGTTGATTTTCAGAGTTTTGGAAATGGGCGAGAGGAGATAGAGGGGAGGACGCGGACGGAGGTGAAGTTTCAGGTGAAGTGGAAGTTTTAGGGGAATTTCTTTAACTTTGATTAAATTGCGGTAAAAATTATTTTTATGAAATCATTTAAACACTGGACGAGACAAGATATTGCAGATAAATTTGGATTGGATACTAAAGACTCCTGTCAACATTTGAATGCGTGGTTGGACGTTGATAGCGAGGTGTCAGAAGATAGAAAAAAGCAACTGCTAAGACTACAATCTAAGCTGAGGGAGAATGTAGATACTTGGAATGAACAGGAATTGATTATCAAGTTTATTGCCTTACTGATTGATATGGTTGACTATGACAATTCTGAATACAAGGCATTCGCGAATAGAAAGTTGAAAGGTAAAATTGACGGTGAAGAAGTATCTGGTGAAGTTGATTTGATGATTGCCTCGGGTAAATTTGAACCGAAAGAGCCCTATTTTTGCCTACATGAATACAAAAAAGAGAAAGGCGCGGATAATGACCCTCTGGGACAGTTAATAATTGCCATGATGACCGCGCAAGAATTGAATAAGAATAAGTTTCCAATCTACGGTGCTTATGTCATGGGGCGCAACTGGTTTTTTTTGACGCTCGAAGGTCGTAAATATTGCATCAGCGATGAGTATGTGGCAACGCGTGATGATATATTTAAGATATTTGGGATTTTAGATAGTTTGAAAGGGTTGATTGGGAGAATGAGTTGATGATGATTTGTGAAATGAAATCTGATTTCTAAGAAAAAAGAATGAACAACATTTGTCAGAACTAAACTCAATAAAATTATCACAAATGAAAAAAATCCTATTACTCCTATGTTTTACCATGTTCCTAAGCAATTTTGCATGGAGTCAAAAATTGTCGATTGAAGGGTATTTGAATGTCAATAATTCTTTGCCTAATTCGAAAATTGAACAGTTTCCAAGTAATACAATTAATGGTAGTACTGGTTATACTTCTGTTTTTGTTAATACTAATCAGAATACTCTTGAGATGCAAATGAGGCAAGGTTTTACAGTTGGTTCAGTAGTTAATTATCAATTTAACCAAAGACTTGAATTGCTGACGGGTCTCGAATTTTCACTGTTGCGATACAAACAAAAGTATATGCAATCCAGTTTAATTTTGTCTGGTTCTTCTTATGTTCCTATTGAGTCTGTTTTGTCTGATTTATGGACTAAAGTTCGTTTAGGGTATTTGAGTGTACCTTTAGAATTACGAATAAATTTAAAAAAGAAACTCTATTTTAAAACGGGTGTCTCGTTGGATTACTTAGTCTTTGTAAATAAGAGACGGCAAGAACTATATTGGAGTTCTTTAAACGTCACTCGACCTGAGTCAACAGGCATTCAGCTGTCTTCAGAATTAGAAGAACGAGAGGTAATTATTAAAGAAAAAAAGAACTTTAGTGAATTTAATGCTACAATCCGAACAGGTGTAGGATATGATTTTAGTGATAGATTTGGAGTAGAATTAGCTTATCGTCGACAAATTAAAAATCTTTACAAAGAAACGAGGTCTATTATTGAAATGAGCTTTTTAGAATTTGGTCTTAGAGTTAAATTGAAGAAATAGTCTTAATCTATAAACAGAAAAGCCAAGAACACAATGTTCTCGGCTTTTTGCTTTTATATTTTACCAATCAAATCACGAAACATTAGTAGTAGCAAACAACCGCTTCACACTAAACTTCCCAGCCCCATTCACCCACAGCATCAACAAACCACCGGTAATTGCCACATTTTTCATAAACATAATCGCCTGCAAACGCGCCTCTGGCTCAGGATAATACCACCAAGAATGCAGAATGAAAGTAATCGGAATCCAATAAAGTAGCAGCATAAAAACACCCAAACCAGTCCGATAACCTGTCAAGACCAATAGCCCCCCAATTATCAAGAAAGTAATCACACCAATCAATAATAAATCTTGCCGCCAAGTGATGCCATACTCGGTCATCATGACTTTTGTCGCTTTAAAGTAGTGAATGCTATCATAAGCCTCATACAAGAAAATAAATGCCAGACAGGCGCGCGCTAAAAGGTCGATAATGTCCTTCATTGAATATAATTTAGTCTTATTTAATTGTAAAAATATTTGATTATCAGTGGATTAAATGCAGTGTGGTGCTAGACTGCTAGATGCTGTTAAAGCGGCGCAAAAGTAGCAAACTAAAACAAAAAAAGAGATATTCTACAATACAAAATTGCAAAATATCTCTTTTATGTTATCAAGTTAAAGCTGAGTGTAAAGCGAACTTTACAACATTTCAACTGTAAAACTTTACGACTCTTTTTACGCTTCTTCTGGTACTTCAACTACAGTCTTAAAGTATTCGTACGCTTTTCGCATACCCTCTTTACGAGATACTTTCGGCTCCCAATCTAAGATTTCCTTCGCACGTGTGATACGTGGTTGACGCACTTTCGGGTCATCTTTTGGAAGGTCACGGTAGACCAAGTGTGCTTTCGGATTGCCGACCATTTCTAATACCTCCTCAGCGAATTGCTTGATAGTAATCTCATCTGGATTACCGATATTCACTGGGTAAACATAGTCAGACATCAATAGACGGTAAATACCTTCTACCAAATCATCAACATAACAGAAAGAACGTGTCTGCGAACCGTCACCGAAGATAGTCAAACCTTCACCACGGATAGCTTGTGAGAAAAATGCTGGCAATACACGACCGTCATCGACGCGCATACGTGGACCATATGTGTTGAAAATACGTACCATACGCGTCTCTACGCCGTGGTAGGTGTGGTAAGCCATAGTCATCGCCTCTTGGAAACGCTTCGCTTCGTCATAAACTCCACGTGGTCCAATTGGGTTTACATTACCCCAGTATTCCTCTGGTTGCGGGTGTACCAATGGGTCACCATAAACCTCTGAAGTAGAGGCAATTATCAAGCGTGCGCTTTTAGCTTTTGCTAACCCTAAAAGGTTGTGAATAGCCAAAGAACCTACTTTCAAAGTCTGAATTGGCATCTTCAAATAGTCAATTGGAGACGCTGGAGATGCAAAGTGCAAGATATAATCTAACTCACCAGGAACATGAACGTATTTCGAACAGTCATGGTGGTAATATTCAAATTGTGGAAGCGGAAAAAGGTGTTCGATGTTTTTGATATTACCAGTAATGAGATTGTCCATTCCGATAACGTGAAAACCTTCTTTGATAAAACGGTCAGATAAATGACTGCCTAAAAATCCGGCCGCGCCGGTAATGAGTACTCTTTTCACAGGTTGTATTTTTTAATTTGTGTGAAGCTTATTTTTTTCGATAGTGAAGGGGAATTTATCGAAAAAAACAATCACCACAATCTGATTTTTGCCGCCCCAAGGACGAGAATTTGTGTGTAGTATTTTTTGAAAGGAAAACACCAATAGTAAAGGGAGGTAAACGCAATTAAGACGGTAGAAATTGGTGCTTTGTCACTAAAGACCCTCAAAAGTAAGGAAAATTAAGAAGTTTATCAAAAGTGAAAAGAGAGTATTTTGTTGTGTGAAATAATGCTAAGGTATAATTGCTTGATTATCAGATTGAATATAAAAAGTAAATATGTCAATTAGTTATTGGTTATTATGTTATTACTGATGTTACGCAGAGCTGCATTTTCCCATTATTACTTACTTTGCCTTATAGACTTGCCGTGACCGTCCTTATTTATTTTAGTGAAACGAAGGATAAAAAAGCGTTAAGAACAAAATTGTGTCTGACGACGCAGGAGGAGTTTAATTTTGTTTAGCTTTTTTATCCGCAGTGTAGCGTTAAGAAATGAATAAAGACTTGATTTTTTTGATACTTTTTTTATCAAGAAAAAAAGTATGGCAAGTGCAGAAAGTAAAAATAGATTTGCAACCACCCAACTTTTTTGCTTGGATAAAATGTTAAATTTACAAGTTGAAATTAGCTTGTTTGCCGTTCTAACTTTCTATTTTTACTTGTTCTTTTGGCGCTC
>CAZQTE010000107.1:0-14654 GCA_964595615.1 uncultured Saprospiraceae bacterium | reverse complement strand
CTATACGCCAATGCTCTTGAATACTTATCATAGCCTCTCAAATAAAGATAACTAAAATCTAAAGCAAATTTAGTTCGTTTTCCGAATATTACTCCAGTTGAACCACTATATCCATGATAAGTCCTTTCTTCTTTTGGGAAGACTAATAATGTATATCGTGGAGTCAGATAAATGGCTGTTTTTTCGTTTTTATGCCAAGATAAATACAAAGGGACTTGGGCTTGTCCTGCAAAAGGACCAATACCTAAACTCCCTACAACCAATCCTGTACTTGCCGCAATTTTTGACCTTTTGTCTCCATGAAATTGCCATTTCACATCAGCAGTAAAACTTGATGATAAACCTAATTTAAGTCCAAGGTCAACATTTTTTGCTACGCCTCTCTGATAATATACCTCTGCTAAAGGAATCGTATACCTTGAATAGTCCTCGTCACCTGTACCATCATTAACATGCATTCCATTTACTGACGGGGTAATTTCAGAATTTCCTTTTCCTAATGTCCTTCCAGTCTGATAAGCTGTGAAAGATGTACATGCAGAAAATAATACGCAAATTGATAAACAGCAAATGGTTTTTATTTTCATTTGGAAAAATTTCTTACAAATTTCGCAAAAATTATTCACTTATCCTTCAACAGTAGCTAACTATGCTTTGTTTATTGGGATAGTGCCCTATAATGCTACCATTTTTTTCTACATTCGCGTAATATATATAAGCATGAAATTTGGGAAATTACAAGATATATCAAAGGTTGACTTTAGTTTGCCGCCAGACCCATTGAGAAACAAGGCTCTTTTTGCAGGTTTACCCCCCAGCGAAAAGCCCGAAATCTATATTGGATGCACAGGTTGGAGTATGAAAGAATGGGTCGGTCGTGTCTATCCAAAAGGTACGAAGACAAAGGATTATCTGCAATACTATGGCAAACAATTCAATACGATTGAACTGAATACCACGCATTATCGTATTCCTACGGTTGAAATGGTGCAAAAATGGTATGCTGAAACGCCTGCTGATTTTCGATTTTGTCCAAAAATACCACAGACGATAAGTCATCGGACTGATATGGGATTGCGAGACGGGACTTTGCAGTTGTTTTGCGAAGCAGTTCTTGGATTAAAAGAAAAATTAGGTTGTTGTTTTATGCAAATGCCGCCCTATTTTGAATTTAAGGATTTACCGCGTTTACGTTCTTTTTTGGAGCAATTTCCGAGAGTTATTCCTTTAGCTATTGAGTTTCGTCATGAGAGTTGGTTTGAAAGTGAGGCTAATTTTGATGCAGCGGCAGAACTTTTAGAGCGATACAAAAAAGCTATTGTAATTACAGATGTGGCAGGCAGACGTGATGTACTTCACAATCGTTTGACCAATCATCTCGCCATGGTACGTTATGTCGGAAATGCGGGCAAAACTGAACTGCATCCAACAGATTTAGAAAGATTGGACGCTTGGGTACAAAAATTGAAAGAATGGACGGAGAAAGGTATTTCTGAAGTCTATTTTTTCACACACGAGCCTGACAATCTCTTAGCTCCCGAAGCTGCGGACTATTTTGCAAAAGCAATACAAGAAAAAGTGTCAGCAACAACACGTGGTCCAGAGTTTATTGATGAAAATGTGGGCGAGCAGATGTCTCTTTTTTAAGGAAGAGGAAATAAGAAAGAACTACGAGTTACAATTTTTACAACTTTTACAACCGTTTTTAAATGGCAGATTCACCATACATACACCGCGACGTAAGCTGGTTATCTTTTAATTACCGCGTACTACAAGAGGCGAAAGACCCAAGTGTACCCTTATTTGAGCGTGTGAAATTTTTGGCTATTTATTCAAATAATTTGGATGAATTCTTTAGAGTTCGTGTGGCAAACCATAGGAATCTGGTACGTGTAGGCAAGAAGACAAAGAAAAAATTGGACTATGACCCAAAGGCAACTTTGAAAGAAATCTTGGAGATAGTCAATAAACAACAGGAAGAGTTTAGTGATATTTTTGAAAATCAGATAACGCCAGAGTTACAAAATCATGGTATTTACTTAAGACGTCGCCTGGACTTAGATGAAGAGGAACAAATTTTTGTGGAAGATTACTTTCACCAAAAAATGTTGCCTTTCGTACAACCCGTACTCTTATTGCGTAACAAAATTCGTCCATTTTTGAATAATGCTGCGCTTTATTTGACGATATTAATGAGAGATAAAACTTCGGGTAGACAGCGCTATGCACTAGTAAAAATCCCGTCGGATCATCTACCTCGTTTTATTGAATTGCCTTCGCCTAAAGGTGAAAAACACGTTATTTTATTAGATGATGTTGTCCGTCATAATGTGGCTTTTATGTTTCCAGGTTATGATATTTTGGATACCTACTCTATAAAGTTGACGCGTGACGCAGAATTGTATATCGATGATGAATTTTCGGGTGATTTAATCCAAAAAATTAAAGTGAGTTTGAACCGTCGTCATGTTGGGCCAGCTTCTCGTTTTGTTTATGACCGTGCTATACCTGATGAATTACTGGAACTATTACAGGAAACTTTTGAATTAACTAGGCTGGATTTATTGACCGAAGGTCGCTATCATAATAACTTTGATTTTTTCAAATTCCCTACCTATGGTCTCGACCATTTAAAAAATCCAGATTTCCCTCCTCTTCCACATAATGCCCTTGAGAAAAGCGACGATTTTTGGAAGACAATTGCAGAGAAAGACCGTTTTGTGCATTTTCCGTATCATTCTTATGAGTCTGTGGTACGCTTTTTCGAAGAAGCTGCGGATGACCCTCAGGTGACGCATATTAAGATAATTCAATACCGTGTAGCTTCTGTATCTCGTATCATGCAAGCATTAATAAGAGCAGTAAAAGCAGGAAAGCAAGTCTCAGCATTTATTGAGGTTAAGGCACGTTTTGATGAGGAAGCCAATCTGATGTGGGGAGAAAGATTAGAGAAAGCAGGTGTTGTGGTTAATTATTCTTTTCCAGGTGTTAAAGTGCATAGTAAATTGGCTTTTGTTCGTCGTGAAGAAAAAGGCGAAGCAAAAATTTATACTTACTTAAGTACGGGTAATTTCCATGAAAACACAGCAAAGATTTATTCAGATTTCGGACTTTTCACAGCAGATACACGTATCACAAGCGAAGTTGCACGTGTGTTTTCATTCTTAGAAACAGTAAAAGTGCCTGCTCAAGATTTTGAACACTTAATGGTCGGTCAGTTCAATTTACGCAGTGGTATTGAGGCAAAAATAGACCGTGAAATTAAGAATGCTAAAAACGGGAAAGAGGCAAGTATTACATTGAAAATGAATAGTTTGCAAGACCGGCAGATGATTGAGAAGTTATACGAAGCTTCGCGAGCAGGTGTAAAAATAAGAGCCATCATTCGTGGTATTTGTTCCTTAGTTCCAGGTATCAAAGGATTTAGTGAAAACATTGAGGTAGTGAGTATTGTAGACCGATTTTTAGAACATGCACGTGTCTTCATTTTTCATAATAAAGGAGAGAATGAAATTTACCTTTCTTCGGCAGATTGGATGACGCGTAATCTAAGCTATCGTGTAGAAACTACTTTCCCCATTTACGACCCAGAGGTGCGCCAAATGGTCTTAGACATGATTGATTTGCAGTTAAATGATAATGTGAAATCAAGAATTATTGATAAAAAACACAGTAATAATTATCGGAAAGATGGGGAAGATATGGCTATTAGAAGTCAGGTAGAGACTTACTATTATATTAAGAGACAGGAGGAAAGCTAAACAATAAGGGAGAAAACAAGTATTACACTCGTTTTCTCCCTTAGGAACGCTAAAGTAGGAATCTAATTTTCAACAATTAATTTCTTCGTTTTAATTCCCAATTCTGTATTTATTTGAACCCAATAAATACCTGAAGTGAGTTCAATTAAATCTAAGTTTTCTTTCCATTCTCTTCCTGAATAATCCTGCGAGAAAAGAACTTGACCAACTACGTTTATTATTCTCAGCTCTCCTTCTACAGAATTTTCAAAATTTATATTGACTGTAAAAACGCCATCGTTTGGATTAGGGTAAATTTCAAAAGAGGTCAAAATTTCTAAGTCATTTATCGCAGAAGTACTTAAATCAAAGGTTTTTTCTACTACACAACCATTTAAATCTGTGATAGTAACTGTGTAAAATCCTGATGCCAAGTTAAACTGGTTTTGCTCTTCTGAGCCGTTACTCCATAAAAAAGAGTAAGGCGTTACCCCTCCGATTACTTCGAGATCTATGCTTCCATCATCTCCATTTTGTGGCATGACGAGAGTCGACTCCGTAACTATCTGTGTTGGAGAATTGACCGTGTACTCCTCTTCTGTTGTACAGCCATTAGCATCCGTTAGAGTTAAGGTATAAACACCTTCTTCTATATTAGTAATGGCCGTGCTTTCGTCACCTGTACTCCAGTTAAAATTAAAGGGACTGTCGCCAGATGTCTTTAAAATACTTATACTCCCTTCTTCATCTCCAAAGCAATCGTTGTCTATTACTTCATCCTCAAATGTTATTTCTGCTCCTTCTTCTATTTGTACGCTTTCGATGGTCGTACATTCCAAAGCATCAGTAATAGTTAGTTCGTATTCACCTGCCGAAAGCTCAGAAATGGAATTTGTCATCTGACCTGTATTCCAAATAAATGAAATATCACCTGTACCACCTTCTGCTTCAACATTAATGAAGCCGTCCATAGACCCAAAACATATTGACCCCGAAGTACTTATAGTCGTAACTAATGCTTCTGGCTCAGCAATTTCTACTTCTATAAAGTTTTCACAGCCGTTTTCATTAGTGACTGTAGCCGAGTATAATCCAGCAGGTAAATTTGTTAACTCATCGCCTACTTCACCACTTTCCCAGAGAACCTCATAAGACTCTGCACCTCCAATTTGTAAACTGATTACTGCATTTTCTTCACCAGAGCATGAATTATCACTAGAATTCACCAAAACAGAAGGCGGATAATATACTTCAATAGTATAGACTGTTTCTGCTGTTAGTGTTCCTGCTTCATTTGTAATTGTAACAGAATATTCAGTACTCGTGAATGGTGAGACAATTCGCGAAGCATCATTGAAGCCATCATTCCACTCATAAGTACAGCCTTCACAATTTTGAACGACAACATCCAGTTCAGCTTCCTCACCAATACAAATTCCTTGGGGTCCTTCTATGTCTACAAGGATTGGATTTTCCTCGAAGATTGGTGTTAAAGTTTCATTACCAGTCCCTATAAATTGAATTTCCTTTTCTGTTTCACCAGTTTCCAACCAATATAAAAATTCATATCCCTCGTGCTCCTCTACTGAAACTGTTAAAGGAATATTCTCATAATAAGTATTAGTGTGATTGAAAGGTACTTTTATTTTGTTCCAGTTTACAAAAACATCTCCTGGCGTTGTTTCATCATAGTTGAAGGTCAACTCATAAGTATCATCTAAAGTAAAATGTTCGTCTAAAATATTCACCCAATTTTCAGGGCGCAATTCAAAGAATTCTTTTAGTCTAGCTACTCTTGTCAACCACTTTTCGTAAGTCTGTAAATAGGGTAAATCATCAATCCAACGATCAATATGATCTGGGATTTCGCTATCAACTTTGGCAGCAGAAGCAGAGATTATTTCATCGGTTCTTTCTGGATTATAAATTATATCCATTATCGAACATGAACGCTGAATGTACTCATTTCTAAATTCTTCGTTTTCCAATAGTTTACGGAAAAACAAGGTACTTTTTGAATCATTTGGCCATCCAATAATACCTTCTCGAGTCACTTTATCAAGCATATCATAACTATAAGAGGTATTTCCTTGAATTCCGTAAGCACTTGTACTTGCATCCAAATCAATCATCACCCAACGAAATTTTCCATCCGTCTCACGAGGTCTCCATACCATTAAGTTATTAGCTGGCCAATCAGAACAAGATAAATAAACCATTGTAGCCCAGTAGTTTATAAAATTATCAATATCTATTTTTGACTTAACCCACTCATAATTATCTGGACCTGTCAAATCGTTAAATTCAACAAAATTGAATAAATAATTAAAAGCGACATCATCTCCTGATTTAATTTCATTCCCCAACCTTGGGTTCTTAATTAAATCAATATCATCTTTATCAATGTCAAAATGATCTTCAAAATAATTACCTCCATACAGTTCTCTCATATTCATTATTCCCCAATATTCGCCATTCATATAAACGACAGCGGGGCGATAAGCTTGGTGATCCAACTCTAATATTTCGCCAGTAATATTATGAAGTGTACCATCGCGTATCATCGAATTTTTGAAATCCTGTCCAGCATTTCTAATCTTCAATCTCTTAAACTCATATCTTTCTTTATCTGGAAAAATTTGATACTCAATTTTATCATCTTCATACTGACTAGGACGCAAATAGACATTCATACTTTTCAAGGCATTATATCTTGAACAAGCTCCAGCTATCTTAATTCCTGCATTTACTTCAAATGCTTTCATTCCGTCTGGCTCATAAAGTGCAATACTGGCAGGTCTTTCCCAATCGTTAATAAAATTTGAGGGAGTTTCGTCTCCACAAAAACCAAAGGTTGAACCATTATTTCCTACCACATAAATTCCTGTTTCTTCGTCATAAAGATTATCGGGGTCAGTAGAAATGGTCAAAATTGGTAACTCATGCGTCATATCTACAAGGTAGTTCGCTAATGGAATAACATTGTTTAAATGCCCACTTTTAAAAGCCTTTACACGAATAATCGAGTTTTCATTTTTAGTAAAAGGTCCTGTATAAATGTCATCATTTGATGTCGGAACAGAACCATCTGTCGTATATCTTAGCACAACTGACGGGTCTTCATGTGTCAAAGTAATATTTTCTACTTCATTAACAAAAAGTCCACTTGGAGGAGAAATAGTTGCTGGTGCTAAGTAAAAATCGCCCTCTTGATTACTTTCTAAAGGTGTCGTTAAGCCAAAAAGTGTCCAATTTTCACCTCCGTCTACTTCTCTACCATAAGTCGCCTTAAATGGTATTTCTGGATAGCTAATACTATCTAAAATTACGATTTCGTTATTGATTACTTGAGAAAGGAAAACGGTCTCACCATTTTTACCTAATTTAAAATTAGCATGTAATCCTCGCTCTTTTTCTACTTCATCATCTGCATTTATGATTACAAATTCACCTGCGCCAAGATTAATCGATTTATTAATAGACCATTTTAATAAATCATTCTCATTATCACTTAAAAATAGTCCTTGGATTTCTTGCGCTTCGTCACTACCATTATACAGTTCTATCCAATCTGAGTAATCTTCTTCTTCATTTAAATATTCAGAACCGTTTGCAGATAATTCATTGATATACAAATCATTAATAGGATTTGGCGTTAATGCATTTTCGTAGGTAATAAATAGTTTCGCTGCTCTTGCTGGTTGATATTCATACGCTACAGCTTGTCGAGTACCTGACCCTGAAAAGATAAAAGCTAAATTATTACCTTCTTCCCAGCCTTCTCTGTCTACGACTTCTTGTACTATTGGAGCAAGATTTGGTGTGCGTTGAGCACTATCAGCCACAAATTCAGCAATCCAGTCCTCTGGATGCCAATCAATAGCCTCTGCTGTTCTACCTCGGAGAGAAATATTTTGATCATCTAAAGTAAATGCCTCAGCATCATCTGTATCATGACATTGAATGACTAAATTGCAAGCTCCAGTATGTTCTGTATCAACAGAAAACTGTACATGAGCAGAGGTAATTATTGCTCCTTTTGGAATGCTCAATTCTTGAAAACGGAAACCTATTAGTTGATTTGCCCATACATCTACCATATCTAAATGATAGGAATCAAGAAACATGCTATTAGTCGTCTGCTCTGCATCATCATTAGGGTCAATGATAGACACTGAAATTGAAGAAGTATAAGTACTTGGTAGAATAAATTCTCCGTTTGAAGCATTTGGAGATGGAGCTGGAAGAGCAGCTATTTCTGATTGTCCATCAATAATACGTCCCATTGACACATTTTCAGCTTGGTCTGTATAGGAGACTTCATCAATAGTAATTAGTCCAGCTTCTGTATCTTGAAAAATGGTAATGGTTTCTCCAGAACTAGATAATTTAAAATCCAGATGATTTGCGCCATCTTCTATATCTTTATCTGCCCAAAGAACAAGAAATCCTTCCGCAGGAACTGTTGTTAATTCGGGTTGATTTGTAGGAATTTGCCATAAGGTAGGCTCTGAAGGAGTATCTGTAAAATAATAGCCTGCTAAATCAATAGCTTCTGTTCCAGCATTATAAATCTCAATCCAATCATCGAAATCACCTTGGTCATCGGCCAAAATTGTTTCGTTTTTAGACATCCATTCATTTATAAAAATTTGCGCTTCTCCTGAACTAAGTACTAGCAAAAAAAACAGTCCTGTCAGGCGGGACTTTAAGTGTGTATGGAAACTCATTTGTAAGGTGTTAGTTTTCTCAAGCTTAGGTTTGCAAATCAAAACGCTTTAATCTTTAGCAAACACATATTTTCAAATATTGTAAATAAACGCAAGTACTTCATAGTTAACAGGACAACAAACCTAGCCAAAAAACAATTGTTTTACAAAAAAGGAAATATTTCAAGGCGACAAAACGATAGAAAATTGTAAAAAATACCTGCTTACGGTGATTAAATTATGGAATTAATATTTTTCGGGTAAGCGATATTTTTCTACTGATCAATCTTAAAAGGCAATTTCAATTCACGCGCGGTATACTTAGTTTTTTCTTCCATCATTCTCACAAAACCAACTAATCCAACTAGATGAAAGTGGATATTGAGCTTTTTAGTCTTTGAGTATATTCTTAAATATCCCATAATAGGGCTAAATTTGATATTATCTATCGCCTCCCATTTTACTGTTTGTGTCTTTCCTTTCCAACTTTTCACACTTACCGTTTCTTCATCAAATATGAGTCGATGATTTTGATACCACATCACGAGTATTACTCCTAGTCCTCCAAAGATTAGAAGGACAAAGAAGACAATCATAAAAATACCTTCCTCATCAGATAAAAGCCCAGCGATAAAAGCGACAATGCCCAAGACTATACTTACCATGCCTATCCATTTATAGCTTACATTAAGACGTAGGCAATATTTCCCTTCTATATTTTTGCTAAGTTCCTTTGTCGATTGGCTACTGGCGTAAGCCATAAATGCTCCTATGAGAATTGCTGTAATTGCATGTTCAATCCAGTCCATTTTTATGTTTTTAAAAATTATTGTTGCTACAAAGAACTAAATATTTGGGGTAAGGAACGAGGAATGAGGGAGGAAATAAATGACTTCTATGTTTGTCTTAGGGGCATTTAAAGAATAAGTTATTTTTTTAATGCCCCTTTATGTAATTTTCAGGGGAGGTATGATTTTATTGCGCCGCAGCAGCCGAGGATTAGGATTTTTTGCATGATTAAGAGAAGGGTTCTTTTATTGCATACTTTAGTTAGTCTGCACAATATTAGGCATAATGTGAGGGATTCCTAAATCTATCATTAATTCATCTAAAGAAACTTGGCGTATTCCCGCCAATTCAACCAAGGCTTTTAAACGCTCTATTCCTTGTTTCTCTTGTGACTTGATAAGTACGGACAACTCTTCCTTTTCTCCTTGCGAAATCACTTCTTCTTGCAGTTTTCCATATAAAATGGCATAACGCGTTCTTTGCTCTGAATTAAATGGAGACTTATTGATAATTAGAAATAAATCGGACTCTTTTTTAGAAATGACTTTCGTTTTACGACGCGCGATTAAGTCAGAAATTTCTTTATAAAAAGACTCTAAAACTGGTGTTTGTTTCTGTTGTTTTGGTTGTTTTTGTTGCTTTGGTTGTTTCGGCTTTTGTTGAGATTTTTTCTTGGTATTTTGATGTTATGCTTTCACCTTCGCTTTTATCCTTTCCGCTAAATCCTTTATATCTTTAATATCTTTTGAAATTTCTGCTCTAAATTCGGGAGAGTAACTTTCGGGTGCGAAAGTTTCACTTATCTCTTGCATTGCCTTTTTTGCTTTAGAGATTACTTTTTCGGTATCTGCTTTTGCTGCTGCTTTATTTGTCATCATTATTTGATTTTTGTATTCTATCTAATTCTCTATTTCGTTCATTAATTTCGTCTAAAATATCATCGATAAACCTGTAAAGACCACCTTCTCCTAAGTTGTCAATAAAACTTTGAGTATCTGCGTCTATGACTTGAAGTTGTTGATATAGAGTTCGAATACGGCTTCTGAGTTCTTCTTCTTTGCTCAACTTTTGTCTTGTTTGTTCAAAAATGTGTTATTTTTTGTAGAAACTCGTAGCATATCCTGATGTAAGTTAGGTGTTTTTAGTGGCTTGTGCAAGTCTCTTTTATATGCAAAAGTCAATTACGAACAGCAATTACTGTTGTTACTTCACAAAAAGAAGTCTTTGATTCTTGTGAATCAAAGACCTCTTTTTAATTACTTAAAGGGAGAAAACAGCCCCAAAGCCCATTTTCTCCCTTTCCGTATTTCACCAAAAAAAATTAATTCCCTGGCAATCGCCTATTCTCCGTAGCTCGCGGTACAAACGGCTCTAACATCCCCTTATACTTATCTTTAAACTCCTTATCATCTATCTCATTTATTGCACGCAGTGCATCTTCTGCAGTACGTACCATAAGGCGATAATCATCAAAGAAACCAAAGTCATTATCTGGGTCCATGAGTTCTGGTTTGAGAGACGCGTAGAAGTTTAACCAATCTGCAGCTTCCGTTGCCATGATTGCTAAATGTGGCTTCGCCTTGTCTTTCGCGCCTGCTGCCATATAGCCATTGATGAGATACATCGTATTGTAATCATAAGGGAAATTCATGTGCGGAAACGCCTCAAAGTATTTATCCGTCAATGCTGCAGCACGTACTGTATCACGCTCTGTAATCATCTGACGGACGGTACGTAACAATGCTACACGATGAGACTGCACACTCGGTCCATAACTATGATCAACAAATACATCTTCTTTATCAAAGTTTCCGTAAGCGAAATCTTCCATAAAGTGTTCGTAAACTTTATCTGTAGCTACGCGTCCTGCACCATAAACTTGACCGTACTGACGGCGTTCGCCGCTCATTTCGGTTTTAATTGGCACTATTCGCAAGCCTAATCCTTCTAACTGCATGTAATCTTGCAAACCAAACATCTTCTCAGGACGACAAGTCACGGCAAAGTAAACTGGTCTGTCCCACAAGTTAGAACCAATAACATCCAGAATCGCTAATTCATCTTTTACCAAGTAGTTTTTCTCTGCTGGTAAGTTGATGTAAATTCTATCAACAATTTTATCCGCATCTTCACGTGCTACTGTTCCATTCGCTAAGACTTTTTGCTTGTCAACTGGAATGTACAAACGACGCGTCGGCAAATATGCCTTCGGACGACGTGGGTCGTTATCAGGATTAGCAATGTCTTTATTGATGAATTCTAATGCTTGCTTAACACTCATTTCTTTTACCTGACCTTGCTCTACAATTGGCACGGTGTTACGGTTGTTTCCGCGATAAGAAGCAGAAGATACTGTAAATTTAACTGCTGGAGACTCGTTCGTCTTGCGACGCAATTGCTCAATATACCAATCTACGGCAATCAAACTTAAGTTAGCTACACGCACATCTGTACGAATTTCTTCCGTTTCTTGTGCGTACCAAAGTGGATATGTATCATTATCACCGTAAGTGAAGATGATAGAACCTTGGTCTTTTTCAACAGAATTTAAGAAGTTAGCTGCATAATCACGTGATGCTGTAATGTCTGCGCGCGTGTGGTCGTCAAAGTTTTGCGTCCCCATGAGGATTGGCGCTAACAATACGATACCAGTTGCTGCTAATGCAGATACTTTTCCACTTGATTTTAGATTATTACTCAAGACTTCAAAGAGTGCCAAGACGCCCATTCCTATCCATATACAATAAGTCAGGAAGGAACCAACGAGTACGTAATCCCGCTCCCGGGGTTCATTCGGAGGTTGATTGGAGTATAAAATAATCCCAATACCTGTAATGATAAAGAGAGCTAAAAGTGCGAGAGCTTCATTTGGTCTTTGTTTGAAATGGAAGAACATTCCTAACAAACCAAATATAAATGGCAATGCGTAGTAGAAATTACGCGCTTTGTCTTCTTTGATTGTCGCTGGTAATTCAGACTGATTGTATAGACGGGCTTCATCTAAAGGCGTGATACCTGACATCCAGTTTCCGTCGCGTACATCCCAAGAGTAATATCCTTGGTCCGCATTTTGACGACCGACAAAATTCCAGAAGAAATAACGCCAATACATCCAACCGATTTGGTAGCGGAGAGTGAATCCGATATTGTCTCCAATGGTTGGTTTGCCTTTATCTCCTCCACGCCACATTTCATAAATACCTCGGCGACTAGCTTGACTATCTTGCATACGAGGGAAAAGTTCTAAATCTCTTTTATCCCATTCATAACTTACCTTCTGGTCAACGATTTCGTACTTATCTCCAACTTGACCGTAACGCGGTGTAATATCTGTTGCAATTGGATTTGCTCCATACCAAGGTCCACGTAACAACTCACGCTCTCCGTATTGTTCACGGTTGATGTAAGGAATTAAACGGATAGGATCACTTGGCGTGTTCATGTTAATAGGTGTGTTTGCATTCGCACGAATGACGACAACTCCTACTGTTGAGTAGCCTAAAACTAACATTAAAGCTGCTGCGGTCATCATTTGCAGCACTTTACTATTTCTTTTATGCGCAAAATGAAAACCAGCGTAAATGATACCACCAATAATCAAAATCAATGGAATAACACCCGTCTGAAACGGCATTCCTAATCCATTGACCATCATTAATTCTAAGTTAGACCAAAGCGTTGGAATACCTACAACGATGAACTTCTGTACCACAATAGCAAAGAATAAAACCCCAGCTAATGCCGACAAAACCATCCCAAGGAAGTTATGATTTTCGTATTTTTTGTAATAATAAAGCATTCCAATCGCTGGAAATGCCAACAAACTCAAAAGGTGAACCCCAATAGACAAACCTGCCGCATATACAGAAAATATCAACCACCGGTCAGATTTTGCTGTATCTGGTAATGAATACCACTTAGCTGCAGACCAAACCACTAATGCCGTAAAGAATGTAGACATGGCATAAACCTCGCCTTCTACAGCAGAAAACCAGATAGAAGAACAAAATGCTGTCGCTAAACCTGCCACTAAACCTGCACCTCCTAAGGCTAATTCTTGATTTTCAGTTGGGCGCGTATCACGTCCAACCAAAGCCAACTGACCAAACATACCCGTCGTCCAAGCCACAAATGCCGCCGCAAAGGCAGTACAGACACCAGACATCAGGTTGACAGAAAAGGAAATCATAGCAGGATCAGATGCAAACCAATCGGCTGGCAAAGTAAACATACGACCAATAAGGATAAATAACGGCGCCCCTGGAGGGTGCACTACTTCCAACTTATAAGCTCCTGTAATAAACTCTCCACAATCCCACAAACTACCGACACGCTCTGCCGACATGTAATACACAACTAGGGCAATGGCAAAAACTATCCAACCCGCAATTTTATTAGCTTTGGTATTCATATTTTTTCTATTGTTTTTTGGACTTTTAGTATATCCTGAAACCTTACTAAGTGTTATTTATTTTATGAGAGTTGGTTATTAGTTATTGGTTATTATGTTATTCTTTGCCTAAGAGACGATAATAACTAATAACTTAATAACCAATAACTAAACCCACTACACTCAAAAGGTCTTGTAAAACCTAATTTATCCACTATTTCTATGAAAAAAGTCGAGCTATTTTCACAGAGTTGCAAAAGTAATAAAATATTACGGAGAATAGATATTTGACGGGTGAGTGGTTGTATTTTTGTTTGAAGTGTGGGATTTGGGGATTTTTTTTAGTGGAAAAAGCGTATATTTGGTGATAAATTAAGAAAATATGCTGCAAACGAGTTTATTAATATCACAAACAGTTGCTTCTTTAGAAGAGTATCTAAAGTTTGAGGAAACGGCTACGGATAAGCACGAGTATCACAACGGAAAACTACACAAAATGTCTGGAGGGACTTTCAACCATAACAGAATTGGGCTGAATGTTGCCTTTTTATTAAACTTATTTTTTGACCAAGAAAATAAACAAATTGAGGCATTTTCGAGTGATATGAAAGTTTATTCAGAAGCACTTGACCGTTCGTTTTATCCTGATGTTTCGGTAGTTATTGGTGAGCCACAGCAGGTGAATTCAAAAAGCGCATCTATTTTTACGAACCCTGTTTTATTGGTGGAAGTACTGTCGAAAAGTACGCGTGACTACGATATGACAAAGAAATTTGGGCATTATCGGAGTATTCCTGCTTTTAGCGAGTATGTAATCATTGAGCAAGACCGATTTTTTGTGGAAGTGCGCACTTTGGCAGATAAAGAAAGAGGTTTGTGGGATATTCAGCAGTATGAAAATGTGGACGATGAGGTGTATTTGCAGTCTGTCGGCTGTCGAGTGAAGTTAGGGGATATTTATAAGAGAGTAAAATTTGAGGAGGAATAAGAAAAATTAAGATAAAAAATATGTTGCAAACGAGTTTA
>CAZQTE010000106.1:1262-14720 GCA_964595615.1 uncultured Saprospiraceae bacterium | reverse complement strand
CCCCCGGTTCAGTTTTTGCCTTATCCTTAAGGTAATCCTCTTCTTTTAACAAACACTAATATTGCAACGATTTCTCACATATTTGTGCGTTACTGTTCTATCGCTCCTTTCAAACATCTTAGTTGCTCAAAATCAAGGAGTTAACTACGATTATCTCATGCTGCAACTCGAAGCAGACATGAAATTAGGGCGTACCCGCAGTCTACGAGATATGGGGAGTTTGTTAGACCAAGAAAAACAAAAAGTTCACATCCATCAACTTCTTAAAGATTACACTCTTTTTTTACCAGAGGAATTTGACCTTTCTAAAGATATTTCGAAAAAAAAATTTCTAGAATTTTATTATGCTAATGCAGAGGATTTTAAATTCTCAGAATTACTTAATGCTTTCTACCTAACGCCACTAGAAGAGCTTGATCCAGAGTTTTCTATGAAAGCTTTTGATGCTGCTACGGTTACAGACAAAGCATTATTATTAAGACAATTAATTCTGTCTTATGACAAAGCGCGGGAGAACAAAGAGAATGACAAGTTATTAGAAATTTTAAGTAAGATTAGTAATCAAGGTTCTGATGAAGCCTATTTATATTTAGCCGATGTATTAAAAAATGATATTTTACCTAATCAAAAATATCCAAATCGGAAGAAAATAGCAGGAAAGTTAGCACGCTCAATTGCGCGCCTTCCATCAGCAGAGACATTAGATATCTTATTAAAATGTACGACCGAAGAATTATTAAAACCGACTCTAACTGCTAGCCTATTGGCTAATCTAACAAATCATTTGCCTTCTCAGGCTACAGATGCAAAGCTTTTAGCACAAGAGTATCGACAAAAAATAGATTCACTTGGTGGCTTTGAGGAAATGCGCCAAGCAGGTTATAGTAAAGTTTATTCATTCGGTAAAAATTTCTTTGAATTTCCTGTTGACTACTATGGGCGTATACTCTCCCTTTCAGAACAACGTCCTTGGTTACAATACAATGCGTTAAAAGATATTGTAGAGACTCATCACCCACGTGCGCTTTTTTATATTGCTGCGCAGATTTATCAATATCGCGACCGTTTAGATCTAGACAAATCTGAGTTTGTTTTTCTTTTAGAGCAAATGACAGAATTGAAAATTAGTGTCGTCGGACGCAAAGGCAAGTCAGACGACCACAACTGGAATAGTGACCGCACAGCACAACGTAATTATGTAACTTATTGGGCTTCACATTATGATGACTATGAATGGGATGAAATCCGTAATCAGTTTATAAATAAGACTGAGAAATTAGAATTGACAAAGAACTACGAGCGTCTTTTCCGTCGTCTTAATTCTGAAAATGATAGTATAGCGATGCAAGCATGGTTACTTTTATCAGAGGGAGACCCCGTTGAAGTCATCGGCTTAGCCAATAAATACAAAGAACTTTTACGGAATTACAATTCCACTTTACCGTCTTTCAAGTATCGTTATTTAGAGCAAACTGTGCAGTTGACTGACTTTTGTAAACGTAATAAAATTAGATATCATCCTTCTTCTCGCGTGCAATTCTGGTTAAAAAAATTGAAAGAAGTAAAGGATGAAAAAGAACGCTACCAAATCGAAAATCGTCTTATCGAGAGTCTAACTGTAGACGAGGTAACGGCAGTCGAATATTGGGGATTAATAAATGAAAATAATAAAGATGCATCTTTTTCTGTCGGACGTATTTTAGACTGGTATTACTCTGAAAATTGGGATAAAATAACTACTAGTGAAAAAGAACTACGTCTATATCTAAAAAAGGCAAAGCTTTTTGCAGACATAGGAGTTATTGGAGTTTGTAATCACTATATGAATAAATTTGGGTTGACTTATGCTCAATTAGAAGTACGATTAAAAAACCTCTTACGTGTCGAAACAGATATGGACATAATAGAGAGCATTAATTTTCTTTTGTATCAAAAACAAGAAGACAATCATGCTCTATTAATTGAATTTATACGAGAGCCTCTAAGTGTCAATAAGTCAGAAATTGCAAATTTACCTGAACCAACAGAAGAAGAAAATGCTTATTTATTTTCTTATATCCTTAAAGAAGATAAAACAAAGACTCGACGTATTCTCATGGATTATATAGAAAACCATGTAAGTTTATCTATCGTCCCACACTTTATGCTTTTATTAGAAAAAGGAATTGAAGAAAAACGGGTTGTTTCTATGTTAAACAAACTATACAATCATCGTTTTGAGGATAAAGAAAAAGCTTGGCTAGCAATGTGGAAGAAGGATGAACGGGGATATAAAAAATGGGAAAAAAAGTTCTTCTATGAAAAAATTAAAAATATTGAAAAAGGAGGAACTATTAACATCAATGATTTAAATTCCATTGTCAAGTCTTCTTTTTATGAAGAAGATAAACAGAAGGATATGGTTTTAAAGGCTTTAAGTCGTTTAGAACGCGTACGTGATGTGCGTCGCTTTAGAGTAGAGTCAGCACTTAAAATGCCAGAAGATTTAGTTTATTTCAAAGACTTAAAGTTGACAGAAAAAGAACTAGATGATATTCCTCGCTTGTTTGATTTAAGTAATCCGAAGCCAATGGTTGCTTTTTTAGTAAACCAGACAGAGGATTTCGATTTAGAATCAAAAGGTTCTTTTTTCAATAATTTATTCAGATCAAATTGGTTTGCAAATTATGTCAATGATGGTTTAGTCTCTAAACATATCGGCAATTATATTCGAGAAGCATTAGACACTTATTTGAATGAAAGTGACCTCATCTCAGAGTTTGAGGAACAAGCTACTGTACGAAATATTGCTCTCTTGAATATTTCCAATTTACCATTACAAGATAAGATGTATGCCCTAATGCAGCTTCAGAGTCAAGTTGGAGAAGATGCCTCACAACAAGTACAAAAAGCCATTTTATCGCGAATAGACTATTTGGATATCAGCGCAATAGCACCATTCTTTCCTGAGCTAACCGTTCTAAAGCGTTATAATTTTTTGAATAAAGATTTTGGTTTGCCACTTTTTAATTTAACTGATGCTCAGAGTCAAAAAGAACTTATTAATATTCATCAAAAAAACATAAATAATCAAGCTGCTTTTTATACTCATTATTTAGACGAATTTGGGGTAGACTACAAAGATGAAAAAGGTAAGATAGATTACGCAAAAATTTATCGTATCCTCAAATACGATATTGTAACTCCTTTTGTCGGAGATGGTGGTAACCGCCGTGATTTTTTCACTTATGGAATCATAAAATTATTAGAAAAAGAATTTAATACTCAACTTGATTTTCATCCTAAACTCAACGAAAATCAAACTTTCTACTCTTTCTCAGCAGCCAAGCGCGCTACTGCTTGGATGGATTTTCTCGAAGGTCGTAGTCTAGTTAGTCGAGTTGTAAAATCAAGATCGTTTAATTGGACAAGAGTTAATTAAAATCATTCTGATTTTTCAGCTAATCACAGCTTTCCTTTTTCCTTTTGGTTCTTTTATGGGGCAGTAAAATTTTACACTCATTACTCAACAGATGACTTTGAGTCATCTGTTGAGTATCGTTATACTGTTCTTTCCTTTCTTAGACTACGACCAAGACATTTAGCAATAAATGATAGCCATTTCTAAAACAAAAGCATTCACGAAGCTGTATCTTGTTTAACATTCTAATAAGTAATCAGATTACTTTTGGTCAATTACTTAATACATTGTAACAAAAATTTATTAATATTCCTCCAAGGGGTTTCAATCCCTTGTATCGCAGTAGAAACAAGGGGTTGAAACCCCTTGTAAGCCTGATAGAATTACAACTTACTTTTGTTACACGGTATTAATACCGTGTAAAATAAATAACTTCAATTTTGACTGACCCTTTTTCATTTTTGCTGCGTTATAGATTTTTACCGTAAACACGGCTACGCGAAAAATTTATGCCTCCGATACTCGGAGCAGGCTTTGCCAAAATAAAAAATAGTCTTGTCAAAATCTAAAGCTATTTAATTTACAATAGACTTGTTACCTTTATAAAATGCTTTTCTGAAATTTGAATTTTTTCGCTAATTTTCTTCAAAAAATCCTTGAATAGTCCTTCTATTGAATAATTTTTTGAAGGAAAGTAGCGGAAAAAGGCATTTTCAAAAGAGTATTTTATAAGGGTAACAAGTCTAATGTACTTAAAATCAAAAAGAAACAAAATGCGCTCACAAAAAGTATCTTTCATAAATTCAAATGGCTACGGACTTTCCGCTCGCTTAGAATTACCTGTCAATCAGCACCCACATACTTATGCGATATTTGCGCATTGCTTTACTTGTAATAAAAACCTGACAGCGGTTCGCAATATTAGTCGAGCATTGACGATGTCAGGAATAGCAGTTTTGCGTTTTGACTTTACGGGATTAGGAGATAGCGAAGGTGACTTTGCGGATACTAATTTTAGTTCTAATGTAGAAGATTTAGTCGCAGCAGCAACTTATTTAACAGAAAATCATCAATCACCAACTATTCTTATTGGACATTCGTTGGGAGGTGCAGCAGTTTTGTCAGCGGCAGGTTTATTAGCAGATGTGAAGGCTATTGCGACGATTGGTGCGCCATTTGACCCTCATCATGTCAGTCACCTTTTTGAGGCTGGGATTGAAGAAATTAAAACAACGGGACAAGCGAATGTGACGATAGGGGGAAGAAGTTTTAATGTAAAAAAACAATTCCTAGAAGATTTAGAGACACAGACAGTTGAGAAAAAATTAAGAAACCTACGTAAAGCAATTTTAGTGATGCATTCGCCTCATGATCGTACAGTGGAGGTCGAGAATGCACGTCGAATTTACAGCACGGCACATCATCCAAAGAGTTTTATTTCATTGGACGGTGCAGACCATTTGTTATCGCGCAAGGAAGATAGTTTATATGCAGGAGATATGATTGCTTGTTGGGCAAAGCGTTATATTAATCAGCCAGAGAAAGAAACTTTAAAAGTCGAAAAACAAGTTGCGGTACGCTTAGGAGAAACAGGGTTTACTTCTGACGTCATGATGCGTCAACACAGTTTAACTGCTGATGAACCTGAAAGCATCGGGGGTAATGATTTTGGTCCTACACCTTATGAATTAGTAGCGGCAGGGCTAGGAGCGTGTACAGCGATGACTATTCAAATGTATGCCCGCCGTAAAAAATGGCAAGTAGATGAAGTAACTGTGCACTTAGACCACAAGAAAGACTATGCACAAGATATGAATGATGTGGCAAATGAAAAGCCTATCAAAGTTGATCAGTTTAACAGAGAAATTATCTTAGAAGGCGACTTGTCAACAGAACAGAGAGCACGCCTAATGGAAATTGCAGATAAGTGTCCTGTTCATCGGACATTGCATGGAAAAGTGGAGATAAACACGGTTTTAAAAGAATAGTAAAATTATCAGTTACTGGTTATTATGTTATTCCTTCTTATAGTCGGATTAACATAATAACCAATAACTAATAACCAGCTTATTTCAAGCGAATTTCATCCTCGTTACCATCAAAGAATTTGTAAGCGGTCATACTATAATCCGCATTTGCACGAATTTTAATCCACTTATAAAACTTCATGTACCAACGCATCTGAATACTTGGAATTCCTTTTTTCAAAAATGCTTCGATATATGGGTGACAAGTCAATTGTAATTTTGACTTCGGACGACTCTGCAAGATGTGCTTTAAGTCTCTTTCCAATTCATCCGTTAATAGAATAGACGGATTAATTTTACCTGAGCCTTTACATGAAGGACAAACTTCTGCCGTATTGATTTTCACTTCAGGACGTACACGTTGACGCGTGATTTGCATCAAACCAAATTTACTCAATGGTAAAATAGTGTGTTGCGCACGGTCTTTTTTCATAAATTGGCGCATTGCTGTCACCAATTTCTGCTTGTTGTCCTTATTACGCATATCGATAAAATCGACGATAATAATACCTCCAATATCACGTAAACGCATTTGTCTCGCAATCTCTTCAGCAGACTCCATATTTACAGACATCACTGCAGACTCTTGATCAGAACTAGACATTTTATGTCCACTATTCACATCAATAACGTGCATCGCTTCTGTATGCTCAATCACAAGGTAAGCTCCACTACTCATCGTCGCAGTCTTGCCAAAACTAGATTTAATCTGTTTCGTCACACCACGTTCATCGAATATTGGTTTCCTCGATTTATGCATATTTACAATACCAACCTTATTTGGCGCAAAAGTGCCCATATAAGTTTTAATATTGCTATACATTTCTTTGTCATTGACAACAATATTATTGAAGCTATCATTCAAAATATCACGCAAGATACTTGATGTTTTATCCAGCTCACTCAATAATTTCATTGGCGGTTGACTACCCTGTAGTTGATCAAAGATACTCTTCCACTTGTCCATCATCAACTTCAACTCCTCATGCAAATCTTGAACCTTCTTACCTTCTGCGGCAGTACGTACGATAACTCCAAAATTCTTTGGTTTAATGCTTTCAATAAGCATTTTCAAACGCTTGCGCTCTTCTGAGTTACCAATTTTTTTAGAAACCGCAATCACATCAACAAATGGCGTCAAGACTAAAAATCGACCTGGAATTGTAATCTCACAACTCAAACGCGGACCTTTTGTACCAATTGGCTCTTTCAAAACCTGCACTAAGATATTATCACGCTTATTAAGCACTTGGTCAATCTTACCTGTTTTGATAATTTCTGGCTCTAACTTAAATTTATCTAATGAATAAGAAGGAGCTTTGCCTTTAACTGTGAAATCGGTATACTTAAGAAGTGAACGCAACTTAGGACCTAAATCCGTGTAGTGCAAAAAGGCATCTTTCTTATGTCCAATATCAACGAATGCTGCATTTAAACCAGGCATCAATCGTTTAATTTTTCCTAAGAAAATATCTCCAACAGTGAAGTTATTATTTGTCTTTTGGTGATGTAGCTCTACTAACTTGCCATTCTCCATCAATGCAATCTCAACCTGAGTTGGAGATGAATTGATAATCAATTCCTTGTCGCTTTCAGGACCAACAGGAACAGCAACTGGTGCTGGTCTTGGGTTCTTTCTTGTTGGAGATTTCTTTGTAGACTTATTCGATGTCTTAGCTGCCGATTTAGCCGCTGGTTTAGCGGTACGTGCAGGTTTCTTGCGTGGTGCAGGGCTTTTCTTTTCCTGTGTATTACCTTCTGCTGGGTTCTTTGTCTTGCTATTTGAATTAGCTTTCCTTGGAGCTCCTTTTGCAGGTGTTGGCTTATTATCCACGGTTTTTTCTGCTTTCGCAGGTGCTTGCGTCTTTTTCGCAGATGAGCGTTTTGCAGGTGTTGCTTTTTTAGGCTCGTCTGTTTTTACTTCTGCTGTTTCAGTTTTAGTCGCTGCTTTTCTTGGAGTTTTGCCCTTCGGCTTTGCCTTAGTCGTTTTAGCTTCTACTTCTTTAACATCTATTTCCTTTTCAAGAGTAGTTGATGTATCAGATTTTGGCTTGTCCGTAGCTTTCGTTGCTCGAGGTTTGCGAGGTGCACGCGTTTTTTTAGCAGGCTTTGCAAGTGCTGGTTTTTCATCCGCTACTGGTGTTTCCACTTTTACACCTTCTACTTTTTCAACTGGCTCTGCTTTAACTTTTGTTGCTGCTGTCTTTTTAGCTACAGGTTTCTTTGCTGCAGTTTTCTTTGCTGCTGGAGTTTTTTTAGCTGGAGCTTTACGAGTTGTAGCCTTCTTAGTAGGTTTCTGCTCCTCTTTAAGAGTAGCTTCTGCTTCAGCAGTCTCTGCAACAACTGGCTTTTCTACTTTTTTAGCTTTCGTGGAACGACGAGCTGGAGCCTTCTTTTCCTTTACTTCTGCCTTCTCGACAGGAGTTTCTTCTTTCGGAGCAGGAGCTTTAGCAGGTTTTTCTGCTACTTCGACTGCTTTCGCTTTTGCACTTTCCTTTCTTTTTCTTGCAGCTTCAGCTTCTATCCTTTGCAGGCGTTCTTCTAATGTTTCGGGTGGTCGATTACCACCTTTCGCATCTTTTTCTACTTTTGCCATTTTTTACTAAATTGTCAAGTTTTAATTGGGAAATTCATTCTCCCAATCGAAAAATACTCTCTTATCAATATTCTCAAATATCGATAGTTCTTCTACTCCAATGAGCAAAAGAAAAGTTATTCGACAAACTTGTTTTGGATAAATGCGTGGCACAGACGAAAGATGACGTCTCAGCGAGAAAAACAGGAAATGAACCTATACTTTACGTATTTGTGCAGTTAAATTAGAGTAGAACTGCTAAAAAATCAAACTCAGGAAGCTAGGAACGGTTTAATATTGTGCAAAAAATTGCGCTTAGGGTTATTCTATAGAGAAGGTATTCAAAACAATCTCTTTTAATGTGCTTCTAAATTTGACAAATGAATAAAAAGTCAAGATAATTTTTTCATTCATTCTGTTTAAAAATTTATTCCGAAATCATCGAAACAGGAAATTCTTAAACATATAAGATGTAGTGATGCGAAGTGTAATTTTTTCAAAATTGTGTTTCAATATCTAAATTAAAACTCCTTTTTTCACTTATTTCTTTTTAGGACTTTAATTTGGTTAACTGACGAATAGCATGGTTTTGTAATTCGGTTGTAGCCGTTTTTTTCAGACTTTATTATCTTCATGATGTTTTGCAAAATTGATGTCTTGCAATTGTTTTTCTGAATTCGGTTTTTCAATTAACTCTGGTTAACAATCCGGGAATAATTGCCATTGAATATAATCTCAAGGTCAATTAGTTTTGCATAGTGCAAACTACGTTTAGAGTTATTTATTTTTAAGAATAATAAAAATGAGGAGTTATCTCACACTTTTAAATTCAAAATTAGCTCTATTATCTTCTTACTTATAGGTTGATAGCCTAATTTTTGTCGTCGAGAGAGTAACTATTTCATTCTCACCACACAAAAATTAAAAAATATCTGAATTAATCATGAAACTTTCAGATTAATACAAACAAGGAATTTCTTTTCCGATGACAAAACGTAATTTTGACATCAAAAAAGAAAAGGGAAAAAATAAAAAGCTGATGGCACTGTTAAATACAGCACCATCAGGCTTTATATATTATTTCTTCTTCTTGTGACGGTTCTTACGTAATCTCTTTTTACGTTTGTGTGTCGCAATTTTATGTCTTTTTCGTTTTTTACCACAAGGCATAACTCTAAGTTTTTAATTAGATTTTATTATTTTTTTGAATAAAATCTTGTTTGAAAAATATATTTCTTGGGAGTTAAATTTCTCTAACTCCGTATCTTAATTCTAATTCTGACATCGTTTTCCATAAAGCTCTGCATTCGCTTTATCTCCTTTAGCATCGTAAGCTTGTGCAATGAAGCAGTTGGCTTGGCGATTTGTAGGTTCTAAAGTCAATGCCTGACTCAATCTTTCGATAGCTTTATCGAATTGCGATGTTTTGATTGCCAATCTGCCTAAGTTTACTAAAACTGAGGCATTTTCAGGGTATTTTTCAGTTAACTCACGTAACATCAAAATTCCTTTCATAGGATTTTGTGGTGGTGGATTTTCTGTATATAATACCGCCAAATTGACTTTATGTTGTGGATTGTCGGGGTTAACCGAAACCGCACTTTCAAATGCTTGTACCGCATTTTGATAGCAGTAATCACGCACTTTTTGTTCTTGCGAACGCTGTAAGCAAATGCTATACGTCGTTCCCGCGATTGACCATGACTCTTCCGAATTATCATTCTCGGCTATAGACTGAGCATAAAAACCAGCGATTGCAGGTTGTCCAAACTCATACCATTTACCTGATAATTGTTTCAAGAAATCGATTTTGGTCGAATCTTGCGCAGCTTCTACCTGCGCATCTAGCATTTCAATAACACCAGTTTGTGTTGGGTCCAATTTTTCTGCTGCATCCTTTAATAAGACAGAAATATCTGTACTTACCATTCCTGGTTTTCTACTTTCTCCAATTCTTTTTTGTTCAGGCGAAACAGTATCACACCCAAAATACAAAACAATAAAAAGGAGTACGGCAGAAATAACCGACACTATTTGCAACTTCGTCATATTGATAGACATTTTAAAAGAGGTACTCTATATATAAGTGCACCTCTTTCAAAAAAGTTTAAAGTATGTATTTTACTTTAATCTTAATCTTCAGGTAATTGAGTAACATTTTCCTTCACTTGGTCTACAAATATTTTTGCAGGCTTAAATGCAGGAATATAGTGTTCTGGAATTTCGATAGCAACATTCTTCTTGATGTGGCGACCAACTTTTTTCGCGCGGCGTTTGATGTGAAAACTACCGAAACCACGAATGTATACGTTTTCACCATCCGAAAGGGAGGTCTTCACTTCTGTAAAGAAAGATTCGAGAGTTACCAGTACATCTACTTTAGCAACACCTGTCTTTTCGGAAATGGCTGTAACCAAGTCAGCTTTTCTCATCGTTATTGTATTGGTTTATAGTTAGTTATGAAGTTTGTGCTTCATTTTTTCAAATGAGGGGCAAATTTCGCATTTTATTTGACTAATAGAAAGTTTTAGCCTTCTTTTTTTTCATTTTTCCTTAATAATCAGCAGATTACGTCTATATTTTAAAAATACATGTGTTTTTAAGTAGGAAAAATATTGTATTTTATAGCTTTTTCCTTTCTATCCTTTCCTTTTTTCCTAATTTTGGCGAATATCCTGTTTAATTTAACAAATCTCTATTTGTGCTAAATATTTTCAGAACGAACCAAATAATTACGGGCATCTTACTATTACCTTATATAGTACTGCTTTATGCATCCGTTTTTATTCTTGATTCTACGCCTCCGACTGTCGAAAGTTCCGGAATTTTCAGTGATTGGGTTTTCTCCCAATTAGCTGGTAATACTTTATTGAGCAATATTATTGCCATAGTTTTGCTTTGGCTCCAGTCCTTTATGATAAATACAATTGCTTTAAAGCATCGTTTGCAGAATGAGCTCAATCTTTTTCCAGGGCTTTTTTACATTCTGCTCTGTTGCCTTTTACCTGATTTTCTGTATTTATCTCCTATCTTAATGGGAAATACTTTTCTCATTATCGCTCTGGGGCAAATGTTAGAGTGCTATAAAAAGAATTCAGTTGCAGATAAAATTTACATTGTCGGTTTTTGGTTAGGTATCGCAGGTTTATTCTACTTTTCCTTTAACCTTCTCATTCTTTGGGCGATTATAGGACTAAGTTCTTTGCGTGCTTTTCGAATAAACGAAGTGTTGCAAGTTCTTTTTGGTTTACTGACCGTATTTATCTTAATGGGAACTTACTATTTTTGGTATGGAGAGTTTGATTTCTTTTGGAAAAAACAATTTTCAGATAATCTAACTTTCTGGGGGTTTGAAAATACTGGAGATTACTTCGTATGGATAAAAGGAGGAATAGTTGCACTTTTAGTCATTGCATCAGCTTTGTTTTCAGGCTCTTTTATGTCTAAAAAAGTAATGCAAGTTCAAAAGAAAATTACGGTACTAGTCCGCTCTCTAATTATTATCAGTTTGACAATTCTTTTTCAAGCAGGTATGAGCATGGAACATTTGTTATTATTTATGGTACCCTTATGTTTCTTTGTCGCTTTTCAGTTTTCGGGAATGAAAAGGAATATTGCAGAATCACTACATCTTCTTATCTTGTTTGGAGTTGTCCTCTTTCAGTATCGAAGCTTGTTTTGGGGGATTTAAGATAAATTCCAAGTAGAAGAATAAAATAGTGAAATAATCGGTAGAGGATTGTTTCACTATTTTTTTTATTCCCGTTCAAATTTTGTTTATAAAATATAATCTCTATATTTATCATAAATTAGCGAAGCGGACTAATTAAAAAATCTCTAATCGAACACTATCCAGGTATCAAATATCCTGCTTCAAACCCCAAGAAGATTTTTTCACTCATCAAATGCTAATAATCTCCCCATGAAAAAATGGGTTAATCAAGGCTTTCATTGGTTTTACGGGCAGCGCTACAAACGCTTCGAGCATTTTGCGCAGCATCCTAAACGCGTGCAACTCAATGTTTTCAATCAATTGATTGAGGCAACAAAGCATACCGAATGGGGTCAAAAGCACGATTATCGTAACATAAAAACGCCTGAAGATTTTGCAAAAAGAGTAGCAGTCCAAGACTATGAGTCGCTCAAACCTTATATTGAGCGTATGATGTTGGGCGAAAAAGATATTCTTTGGAGTGGTCGTGTCACACGCTATTCGAAGTCCAGCGGAACTACCAACGACCGTAGTAAGTTCATACCTATCAGTGACCAAAATCTCAAGAAAAATCATATTCGTGGCACTTATGACACGATGACTTCACTCTATAATTTGCGACCAGATGCCCGCCAATTTGAGTGTAAGACATTACTCATGGGTGGTAGTATTGAGTCTTATGACAGATATCCAGATACACGTCGCGGTGATATTTCGGCGATTATGATGGACAATATGCCTTGGATAGCGAAGCCTTTCTTTACGCCTGATTTTGAGACAGCTTTGATGCATGATTTTGAGAAGAAAATCGAACGTATGGCTGAGATTACTTCGCAAGAAGACTTGGTCATGGCAGGCGGTGTGCCGACTTGGACGCTAGTTTTATTCCGTAAAATATTAGAGATAACAGGCAAGAAGAATATTTTAGAAGTTTGGCCAAATTTTCAAGCCTATGTACACGGAGGTGTAAGTTTTACACCATATAGAGAACAATTTCAAAAATTTCTACCATCGAAAGATGTGACCTATATGGAAGTTTATAATGCTTCGGAGGGTTTCTTTGCAGTACAGACAGATTTGGCAACAGAGGATATGCTTTTGCTATTGGATAATGGTGTTTATTACGAGTTTCTGCCAATGTCAGAATGGCATAAAGAAAATCCGCAAGCAATTCCATTATGGGAAGTTGAACTAGGCAAAGATTACGCAATGTTGATTAGTACGAATGGTGGTTTGTGGCGTTACAATATCGGTGACACAGTTACTTTTACTTCTACCAAACCTTACAAAATTAAAATAACTGGTCGCACTAAACAGTTTGTCAATGCATTTGGAGAAGAAGTTATGGTAGATAATACCGACGCTGCGATTGCTAAAACTTGTCGTCAAACGGGTGCTTCGGTTTTAGATTATACAGTCGCGCCGATTTATCTGGAGGGAGAAAATAAAGGCGGGCATGAGTGGCTAATTGAATTTGACGATACACCACGTGATATTGATGAATTTGCAACGCTGTTAGATAATAATTTACAAGAAATAAACTCAGATTATGCTGCTAAACGTTACCGTGATATGGCATTGACGCGCTTGCGTTTGCGTCCTCTGCCTCGCAGCACTTTTGATAATTGGATGCGCTCGAAAGGGAAATATGGAGGACAGAGTAAAGTGCCAAGATTGTCTAATAATCGTAGAGTAGTGGAAGAAATATTGGATTTTTTTGATGGGGAGAAGGTTTTTATTTCTT
>CAZQTE010000106.1:0-1162 GCA_964595615.1 uncultured Saprospiraceae bacterium | reverse complement strand
AACAAAAAAATCGGGCAACAATCATAAATGACTATTGCCCGAACATTAAGTGAGTGTGTGTATTCTTTTGCGTCAATTCCTTGACGACTTTCCTTTTATTCTTTCAAAAATCAATCCACCTTTTAAGGACGATACGAAGCTACAGGCTTGCGATGACGCGGCTTGATTTTGTAAGCAACACGACGTGTTTTAGTCACTTTTGGAGGACTTACCCTTGTATCTTCAACAGGATATTGCACTCCTGTGTACGAGGGTATTATAGGCTGAGTAGTTGATTGTGTTGGAATTGGCTGCGGTTTATTTGGACGCGCAACGGGTATAATTGCAGTAGGTCGCACCACTACTTTCGCAGGGGTTACTGTTTCAGTAACAAAAACAGTTTGGACATCAACAGGCGTATTTTCTACTTCGTAATCATAGATATTTAAACGATAAGTTTCTATGAGTTTAATCAATTTCGTTGGATATTTTGGGTCGGTTGCATACTTGCATTCCTTCAAACCATAAGCCCATCCTTTGTAATCGTTGCGTTCTAAAAGGAATAATTTCTTGTAGTAAACACGATTTTTCAAGAAGTCACTGTGGTCTCTAAATGTCGCTTCTACCGAAGGATATTTACGAAAACACGACTCAATTAATTGCTGATTTTTATAATCATCATCCTTTAAATAATAAGTATCCCCCGTCCATGTATTTTTACATTTCACACCAAATCCTGCATTTGCATTGACAAATAATTCGCCTCTGCCCCAATCAGATTCTAAAATAAATTGGGCTAAGGTAATACTTGCAGGCACGCCTGTGCGATGCATTTCTTTCACTGCTATCTCTGTATAATTTTCAATAAAAACCTGTCTCTCTGCGAAAGAAATTTCGCGGTCTGCGGAGACGCTACAAAGCGTTAAAAAACTAAATACTGCTAAAAAAAATGTGCTATGTCTCATGTTCAAGGATATATAGGGATGAATAATTCTCTTTGAAAAAAGACTGAATAAGAATTGCTTCTTAAACCTCATTTTTCAAAAAATTACTAATAATTCGCCTGTTATGTCAAAGAACGGGTTGAAAATAATCGTCTCTTTTCGTCTCTTTAATTCTCTTCTTATTTTCAGTTGTGTGTAGTACCCGTTGTAGTATGTTGTGTGTATTTCTTAGGATTGTT
>CAZQTE010000105.1:2671-14743 GCA_964595615.1 uncultured Saprospiraceae bacterium | reverse complement strand
TACAAGTAAATGAATGTGTAGGTTGTCCATTCTAATACGGATTTAAATCTAAAATAAAGTAAGGAAGGCGCGTCGATTTCGACGCGCCTTTTTTGCTTTATTGGTATCAGGATTTGGTTTGAAATCTCGTACTTTAATACAAGCTTGATTAGTTCTAAAAATGTAGTTCCCGGTAGGGTTTCCCTCCTTTAGGAGGGACGGAAGGGAGGTAAAACAAAAATCCGTGTCTTATCCGCGTCTTATCCGCTAAATCCGCGTAATAATCATGTATTCTTTGCACACCAAAACAATGTGTAGCCCTTAAGTTGAGACATTCAACTCGCTTGTCCGAGTAGAAAGTTACCTAAGTAAAAGACAAAAAAAACACCTCTTCGCTTAAAAGCCAAGAGGTGTCAAAATATTCTTTACAACTAATAAAACTAGTATCTTTTAAGTTCAACTTTAAAATTAAGATGCTACTTAAGTACTCGGACACAATTATTTACAATATTAGAACAGGACAATTTTCCGCTTGATTTCACTCTAAAAATCCTTAAAGACCGTAGGGTATTGGCGGTTTTCATAGCCAAATCAATCAAAAAATTTCCTCTGTTCTAATTATCGAAATAATTATGTCCGAGTACTTATAAAATGTTGATTATCAGACTAATACCCAAATCGATAACTTAACCCTGCTTGTATCCCGATTAAGCTATATTTTTGACTAATATCATATCCTTCAACATTAAAATCTTGTGCAAAAAAGCGACCATGTGGCGCAATAGTGATATCTAAATTTTGTGATAAAGCACGGCGAATATAAATACCACCATAATAACTCAAACCAACTTTACTTTTAAAAACATCAGCTTGATTATCTCCAATATTGATGTCTTCAGTGAGCGTGCTTCTAATTTGTCCACTTGTATTGAGCGCCAAATTAAGGAATACACCTGCTTGAATACCCAAACTCCATTCTTTCATTCCTCCTTCAAAACCTATAATGAAAGGAACATCAATCATTTTGTAACGATTATAAATTTTCTTTTCGTAATCATAAGTAGTCGTTCTAGGTACTAAGCCTATCATGTCAATGGTATCGCCATTAAATTGTACAACACGCTTGGTTATGCCCATAATAGAGTCTGATGCTACTTCTAAATTATTGTTGTCGTAGCGTTCAGAAATTACAGTATACTGTGCTCCTGTGCTGAACGAAAATCCAGATTTATGAGTCAATTTAGTTCTTAATCCGTAGTGAATTGCTTCTAATAAAGTTTCAGACTCACGGCGTAGTCTAAGAACTTCAGGAGAAGGATTTCCTTCAATATTTGAAGCCAATCCACGATTAATGAAACTGATACCTGTGTTCGCTGCTACGGCAAAACTCAGTTTTCCTCCAGGAAGGTCGCTAGGAGGAGAAGTGATATTGACTTCGCCTACATCTGGTATCAAGTTTGACAGTCTTAACTCTCGTGACGAAATTATAGGACTTGGAGTAATAGCTGTGCGTACTTTCAGTGGAGAATTTTCTGAATTTGTAGCTACCTTAGCAGAAGCTGTCTTTTTATTTGATGCTTCTTTGTTTGTGTTTATTTGCGGGCTTAAAGTTTCATTTTTTAATGGGGTGGTAGCTATCTTATTTGAGTTTGCAAAAGAACTCGATGTAGTCTTCTTTTTTGTATTTTTCTGAGAATGAAATGTTGATTGAGTAGGACTTGAAACGGCAATTTTCTCTTGAGGCTTCTCTTTTGTTATTGTCGCTTTTGAATTGTTAATTGTTTGATTATCAGATGCTTGGTTTTGAGAGTTGACATCTGCTTCCTCTTCCATTAAACGTTCAGCAGCTTCTTCTTTCGCAGTTTCTAATTTACGCATCTCTGCCTCAATAACAGTATTTGAATTTTCAATAGGAAGACCATTTTGCCACAAATACAATCCACCGCCTACTAAAAGTATAGCTCCAAATAAGAAGAAAAAAGCAAAACCTTTTCTGCGTTTCTTCTCAGCATTGATAATATCAACCTGAGGCTCAATCGCTGCCCAAATCTCGTCAATATTCACCTCTGATTGATGCGACAAAACTTCGTCTTTTCTATTTTTATTTACCTCTTTCATGCTGACTTATATTTCGCGTTTATTGCTGTGTATTTCCTTTGTAAAAGCTGTCTAGCTCGGGTTAATTGTGAGCGTGATGCACTTTCTGTAATCCCTAACATCTCGCTTATTTCTCTATGATTATATCCTTCGATGATGTTGAGATTAAAAACTGACCTAAAACCAGGGGGTAAATCTTGCACCAATTTTATTATATCTTCTACTCCCAGGTTGTCTAATGCTAGTGGTGAAGTGGTTTCGTCAGTATTAATATCTGCGACGGAACTTTCTCGTCGCACATGTTTTTTATCCAAATGCCCTAAAGCACACCGAACAGTTATTTTTCTCATCCAACCTTCAAATGAACCAATACTCTTATAGCTGTCGATATTTTTAAATATCCGTATTAAGCTCTCTTGTAGAATGTCTTTTGCTGTCGATTCATCTCTCACATAACGACGAGACACACTCATAAGCATACCAGAGTACCTCTTAACCAGCTCATACTGAGCAGATTTGATACCTTTTTGACAAGATGTTATGAGTTGTTTTTCGTTTAGCAAGGAAATTAAACTTGTATGGTTTAAAAATAGACTTATTTGAAAATAAGTCTAATGATGTTTTTTGTTAAATAGCCAAATTTGATTACTTAGTTATGTTGATGTTTCCAAAAAAACATCAACTATAACTAAGTAATAACAGAATTGCTATTGCAACAATGCGTTAAAAGTACCCTCAACGAGAATTTCTCCTCCACCGTTAGGGTCAGTATACATCATGAGGCTATAATTACCTGTAACAAAATCATTAAGTTCTGTAATTTCCAATACGTCAAAACTTGCTGATCCTGTTGGATTTTGATTTTGAAGAAAGTAACTCCAATCTGGATTTGGATTGTAATTAGCAAAAGCTTGGATGAAACCACCATTTTGTATTGTTCCAACTGCAAGATCATCAGGATTTATCCAAAATGCAATCTCAATGCTGTCTGTTTCAATAACACTTACAAACAGTCCATCAGGAGAGTTATTTGCAATTACAGGATATTCCCAAGTACCTTCTGAGGAGGAGACAGTTAATACATTTTCAGAAATGTCATTTTCACAAGCACTTACACTACCAACTTGATTGTCTGTATTAGACACTAACTCAACGGGATCACTACTAAAGCCGCCCTCAAAATCATAACCCGTCAAATAAGCTAGATCAAATTCCGTACAATTATTTAAATAAAAACTAAAGTTACCGTCTTCTGTGTAATTATACCATTGATAACCATCTAAGTTGTAAATGATAACACCAGAAGTAAGATTTCCATCACAGTTAATCAATGTTCCTGTTACTGAAGTCGCGTTAACAGAAGTATCTTCTAGTACTATTGTAGCTAAATCAACATCTTCCTCAAATGGTCCAATCTCTGCCGTGTAAAAGCTTGAAGCACATCCAAATGCCGCCCAAACTTCCATTGTCAGAACATCTCCCGCAGGTATAATACCACTAACATAACCTTGGTCATCGGTATATCCATAACCAGAGCCATAGTTTGAAGAAGTGAGCGTTACTAACACATTTTGAAGAGGATTACCATCTTGATCTTCGAAAGTTGCACTGAAGTATACATTACCAGCAGGAATATCCCAATTCCAGAAGGAAAAGTGAGTGAATTCTCCGCGATAAGCATCGCCACCAGGACTTAATTCTGCACTACCATCTTCCACCCAAATACCCACTTCTTCATTAAATGACCATAATAGAATTTCAGCAGGTGCATTTTCTACTAATTCCGCAGGAATAGTATATCTAAAACTTGCAGCTGAGCCTTCTTTTATATTTAATTTTTCGCCGTTTTCGCCTTGTAACTCAACAGCAACCATACCCAATGTCTTCAATGCAACTTCTTCACTTGTTGTATTCACACCTTGCAAATTACCTGGCATTTGCTCATATACTCTGTTGGTAGTAGGGTCTAACCATTTTGCAGCGACAAAAACATCACCATTATAAGTATCACCGTTTTCATTTACAATTCCTGTAGCGGGAAAGTCAATATCTACATTGCCAAAACTTACGGTTTCTGGTGCATCAGTATTAAAAGACTGGTTAAAAGATTTTTCTATCATCTCAACTCTCACGCGACTTTTAGCGTCTGCTTGAGGGAAAAAACGACGACTTCCTAAGAAATAGCCTTCTTTTTCGATAGTGACATATTGACCTTTTGAGTTCATGTCCACATCATTGAAAAAGAAGTGTCCATAAATATCTGTACTTGTATTGTTGTCTCCCATTTTTACAGTAGCATCGCTAACTGGTGCACCTTCAAAGTCTACGACCTGACCAATTATATCACCATTAATGATTTGAATGAGTGGCTGGTAAGCTTCTATTATTTCAGGATTTGGCATTTCTTCAGTCACAGTGACCATATCTGTGTCTTTGCGACAAGATGAAAATATTAAAAGAACAAGTAGGGAAAGAAATCCTAATTTTTTCATTATTTACTTTATTTTAAAAGCTTTTGACTTGTTTGAAAAAAGCTGTATTTTAATTTATGTCGGATTGAAACATAATTTAAAACTACTTGAGTTTTCTCAGATATCAAATATTTAATTCAAGTAGTTTACGAGTCTTACAAAACTAATTTCTGATGTAACGATGACTAAAGGGGAGGGGAGAAGGATTCGCTGCATGGAAGCAAAAAATATTTGAATAGTATCGTCACGTGATGTGTTAAGTACTCGGACATGATTATTTTGATAATCATGTCCGAGTACTTAAAAATCCTTACATTTTTACAAAACGTAAAGTAGAATTTTTCTCTTCTGCTTTTAAAGTTAAAAAATACATGCCTGTATTCAAAGTTGATATATCTACTGTCAACTTATTAGATACTAAATCAAATGAAAACTGGTATTCTTTACCATTTATGTCTGTTATTAAAACAGTTGGAAATGAGATTTTTTCATTTTTAGGTATTTTTAAAAATAACTTATCATTGGCAGGATTAGGATAAGCTAGTAAAGCCATAGATGCTTCATTTTCATTACTGAAATACCCATAAATAAAATCATCAGAATTAACATACACCAATTGAACTTGGCTGACAGGACACATAGACTCTAAATCAATATTGGTTTGTCCTACAAAGCTTGTTGTTTCATAAAGAGGAACGCCATTAAATTCTTCTCCTGCTTCAATGTAGAAATAATCTGTCTCAGTACTATCGACTTCGATTAAACTTGACGTAAATAGTGTTTTACACCCAACTTCATCTGTGACAACATGCATAACCTCACCTTCAGTATCGTAAAAAGTATTATCGATTTCAATGCTATCTCCTTGACAAAAATATCGCTCATCTTCTAATACATGAGGGACTATTTCACAAATTGCAGCCTTCATTAATCCAGCTTCAGATAGGGCATAAATTGTGTCACCAACAATAGCGTAGCTTGATGCGCCATGTTCTAAATTGCCATAAGGATAGCCAGATATATTGGATTTATAGTAGGAAAAAGGAACTTCGATTTCACTTATAGTATCTGTAAATACATCCACACCAAAAATTTTACCTTCACCAGCATATTGAATTACAACTTTTCCTGTCCGGTTATCTGCTTTTAGATAATAATCCTTATCAATTGTTTCTTGTGAATATTTATTCTCAAAGCTATTAGTATTTTCATTCCATTTATAAAAATTCCCTCTATTGCTATTTAGCCAAACTTCTCCACCGTATCCAAAAAGATTATAATTAAAATAGGTAGTACTATTTAAAATTAAGTCCCAGCTTTCGCCCGCATTATTTGATTGGTAAATATAACCAAAATTATTTCCGATAAATAAATTTCCAATGTTGTCAGCCGCAATTTTTGTAAAATTACTATTGGGTAAATTTGTTTCAGTATACTCCTCAAATTTAGCTTCCTTAGTAGAAATGTAGAATATGTCATTACTACTAATGATAAAAAGAGATTCGTTATTAGACTTGAAAATTGGTGAGCCAGTAAGAGATAACAAAGTATCGTATTGTAAATCTGAAGTCTTTTTGAGTAAAAGATAGTTATTATAACTACTAGGATTTTTAATACAAATTAGAGAGTCCCATTCGTTTAGTCCATAATAAAAAGGGTCTTCTATAGAACTGAAATAGTCCTCTGAATAAGCAAGATTACCATTTGATTGAACTTTTAATCTATACTGACCAATATTCTGATTTGAAATTTTATTGACAAATAAATTTTTCCCATTGGTTGCTAATCCTTGATATGGTAGATAATTAAGGGGCTGAGAAATAGGCGAAAAAGTAGCATTATTTCGGTCAATCCTTAAGATCTTGTCCTCCTCGGTGTTAGCAAATATCCCCGTTTGGAAAAAATCTACATTCCTCAATTTATAGCCTGCGCTTTGAAAATTTATAAACTCAGATAAATCATTGATATTTTCAAGAGATGCCGTATAAATAGCCAAAGAGTCGGCAATAAAAATACTGTCGTTATAGACTGCAAAACCTATTGGATTTTGAAAATCAAATGCAAGTGAGTCTATTTCAGCAGTCTGCGGATTTTTTTGAATAAAGAAATTATTATCAATATAGTAAAGTATGTCATTTGTAAAGTCTGCTCCCCGTGCATTATTTAAAGCATAAAATTCATTATTAAGACTATCTGCAAAACTAAAAGTTGTCTCACTACCAATCAATTCTGATAGAATCATTGATTTTTCATAATACAAAGAGTCAGGGGTATAGAAAATGTAGTCACGACATGTCTCTTTTGAATTATTTCCTGCGAAAGTATTTTTTAAACAAACAGTAGTTTCCCATTGAGATGCTGAGCATACAGAATGTCTTCTTTTGATAAAATTACCATTTACATAGTCAAAAGAGCCATAGTTATGGTAGCAGCCATCTGGGGTATGATTTTCAAAAAAGTTATCAAAAATATCGAAATTTAAAGTCGTAGAATTAAAAAAGGACATTGAGCCAAAACCTTCTGTAATGTAAATACTGTTTTCGTAGGAAGCATTACGAATTCCTACTGCCAATCCATTATCTTTGAACATGACACTATAGGTATTCGGATGTTGTGCACCTAGGGGGAGAGTCATAGTCGGTAGAGTTAAATTTTCCCACACCAATCCTCCGTCAGTACTGAAAAAATAAACATTATCATCATAGTGCAAAACTAAAGTTTCGTTATACTCTTTTATCGCAGAATAGGACTCTATAGTAGGTGATTGTATATCTACTGTCGTCCAAATTAATTCAGTTGACTGAGAGAAAGAAAAATTAATAGAAGATAATACGAAAAGAGAGACGAGAATGAAATGTAGACTTTTTTTCATGGGTAAAGTGATTTGGATTATAAATGAAAGACAAATATAACTTTATTTTCAAGGATTACTATAAGTACTCGGACACAATTATTTACAATATTAGAACAGGACAATTTTCCGTTTGATTTCACTCTAAAAATCCTTAAAGACCGAAGGGTATTGGCGGTTTTTTAAGCCAAATCAATCAAAAAATTTCCTCTGTTCTAATTATCGAAATAATTATGTCCGAGTACTTACTTTTTAGTACTTCATAAAATCTAATAAGATATTTGTTTTACTGCCAACTAATGTCAAAACAGACAATCTGCCCTGACAAAATAGCCGACCACCTCATAAAATACCCTCTGGCACGAATTTTATGCATAATATAGTAATCTACAAGTCTAAAAATTCCCCTCACTTAGTTCCGCACGACAAAACATCCTTCAACCAAAGACGCTTTTATACGTTACTTAAGATAAAATGCGTTAGAAAATAAATTAAAATCTATGGATAAGTAGAATTGTTAATTTTACATAAAATGGTCATTCTTTTGCCTTTTTCGTAATATTTTCATTTTTTTTAAAAACAAATCATTATTTGGTTTGACTAGCTCAATAATATGCTTTAATATTGTTCCTGTACTAGCAAACTGGAAATATGTTTTTTTAATATCTATATGGACATTTTGCATTTTTTTCGTCCTTATATTGTTGAACAGATATTGTTAAATATTCATTATTTTTAATATATTTGACTTTTACTGATAATTTGAATAAGTGAAAGAGAGAGAAGAGAAGAGGATAATTTAGTTGGACTGCTAATTTATTATTTTAGCCGTAACCAATGACCAAACAGAACTGATACTAAGATTATGATGAACAATAGAAAATTTTCACCGAAAGTAAAAGAGGTCATCTCACGTAGCCGTGATGTTGCAGTCCGATTGGGACATGACTACATCGGCACGGAACATTTACTTTTGGGCATTATTAAAGAACGCAAAAGTCTCTCCGTGAGAGTTTTGTCTTCTTTGGGCGTAGAGATTACTGACCTCCGCGAGACCGTAGAGGAAAGCATCCAGCGCCGCCCCGCAGCACATACCGTCTTAAATGTCGGTAATCTTCCGCTAAACAAACAAGCGGAAAAAGTGCTTAAAGTGACATTTTTGGAAGCTAAAATGCTAAAGTCGGATGAAATCTCTCCGGAACATTTGATGCTTTCCATTTTAAAACATAAGGAAAACATGGCTTCCAAGATTTTGGCCCAGTTTGATGTCGATTATGACATGTACAAAGCCGAATTGGAATACGTGCGGACCGAACAAGATTTTTCTTCAGGTATGAATCAACCAATGAACGGCCCTGACGAACCTTTCGAAGACGATGATGCAAGAGCAGGACGCGGTGGATTTGGCGGCGGCGGTCAAGGTCAAGGGGGTAATCAAGGCGGCGGCGCACGCAAAGGTGCAGGTCAACCAAAATCAAGAACTCCCGTATTAGATAATTTCGGTAGAGATATTACAAAACTCGCTGATGAAGGTCGTTTAGACCCTATCATCGGACGTGAGCAAGAAATCGAGCGTGTGAGTCAAATCCTCTCTCGTCGTAAAAAGAACAACCCAATTCTTATCGGTGAACCAGGTGTAGGTAAAACGGCAATCGTCGAAGGTCTTGCACTCCGTATTCAACAGAAAAAAGTGAGCCGTACTTTATTCGGTAAGCGTTTGGTTATGTTGGATTTGGCAGCTTTGGTAGCAGGTACTAAATACCGTGGACAGTTTGAGGAGCGTATGAAAGCTATCATGAATGAGTTGGAAAAAACGCGCGATGTTATCCTTTTTATTGATGAAATTCATACAATTGTAGGAGCAGGTGGTGCGACAGGTTCTTTGGATGCGTCAAACATTTTCAAGCCAGCCTTAGCGCGTGGTGAGTTACAATGTATTGGTGCTTCGACTTTGGACGAATACCGTCAGCACATTGAAAAAGACGGAGCATTAGACCGTCGTTTCCAGAAAGTATTGGTTAATCCTCCAAGTCCAGAAGAGGCAGTACACATTTTGGAAAATATCAAAGAAAAGTACGAAGAGTTTCACAATGTAAGTTACTCAGATGATGCTATAAAAGGTTGTGTGAAGTTCTCTGATAGATATATCACTGACCGCTTTTTGCCAGACAAGGCGATTGATGTCATGGATGAAGTCGGTGCACGCGTCCACCTCAAAAATATCCATGTCCCGAAACATGTTGAGGAATTGGAGAAGCAAATTGAGGTCATCAAAGAAGATAAAAATGCAGCTGTTAAAAACCAACAGTATGAGCGTGCCGCAGATTTACGCGATGACGAAAGTAAATTGGTGAGACAGTTAGAATTTGAAAAAGTAAAATGGGAAGAAGAGTCGAAAACGGCGCGTTACCCAGTTACTGAAGAAGATATTGCAGAGGTAGTAGCTATGATGACAGGTATTCCTGTTCAACGTGTAGCAACTAACGAAAGCAAAAAGCTCGTCGGCATGGCAGAAGACCTCAAAAAAGGAGTCATCGGTCAAGACGAAGCGATTAAGAAAATTGCGAAAGCTATCCAGCGTAATCGTGTAGGTCTGAAAGACCCAACGAAACCGATTGGTTCGTTCATATTCTTAGGACCAACGGGTGTTGGTAAGACAGAGTTGGCGAAAGTATTAGCACGTCACGTATTTGACAGCGAAGATGCTTTAATCCGTATCGATATGTCTGAGTACATGGAGAAATTCTCTCTTAGCCGCTTGATAGGAGCGCCTCCGGGCTATGTAGGTTATGAAGAAGGTGGACAGTTGACAGAGAAAGTACGTCGCAAGCCGTACTCTGTGATATTGTTAGATGAAATCGAAAAAGCGCACCCAGATGTATTCAATATTTTGCTACAAGTCTTAGACGACGGGCAATTGACGGACGGATTGGGACGTAAAGTTGATTTTAAAAACACCATGATTATCATGACTTCAAATATTGGAGTTAGACAATTGAAAGACTTCGGTTCGGGTGTTGGTTTCGCGACTAAAAACAGAAAAGAAAGCGCAGCAGATGCAGGTAAAGCAGTCATTCAAAATGCACTGAAACGTACCTTCTCTCCTGAGTTTTTAAATCGTATTGATGATGTGGTTATCTTCAATAGTTTAGGACGTGAGGACATCTTCAAAATCATCGACATCACATTAAAAGACCTATACAGACGTCTAAAAGACATGGGTTACGATATGGTATTGTCAGAAGATGCAAAAGACTTCGTTGCTGAGAAAGGCTATGACCCACAGTACGGCGCACGTCCACTGAACCGCGCAGTACAGAAGTACATCGAAGACCCATTGGCAGAGTTCATCTTGAACGAAACGCCAGAGGAAGGTGCTGTCTTAGAGGCAGTTATGAATGAGGAGGAAGACGGTTTGAAGATTGTCTTGAAGAGTGGGGAGTTGAAGACTTCTTAGAATTAGTTGGTAGTTGTCAAGCCTGTCCCGTATAACTATCGGGATTGGTGGTTGTTAGACTGCTTTGACTATTGCTTTTAGAATATTAAATCGCTCGTGTTGGCTTTGGTCGGTGCGGGCGATTTTTTTGTGGGTAACAGTCATTTCACTTTCGAATAGTTGGGAAATTTAGTTTTCTTGCTGCATTAAATAGAAACAATGCCTGTTACCTTTAATTTAGGGGTTTCAGATAAGTTAACAGGTATCTTGGAGATAACTGTTAACGGAGATTGTCTGGCAAATCGATAGTACTATCTTTATATTTTACCAAGTTTGGATAAAGCCCCTGCCCATTTTTATTTTCTTCATGAAATTTAATGAAAGGTAACAAAGATTTCTCATTCTCATCACTAAAAAGTCTAATGACTGGTTCTGTAAATAAACGAATGGGGTAACAGTCATCTTCAAGATGCCTGTTATCTTTTGGTTTAATATTTAGATATTGATTGTAGGACGTATGTGGATAATCAGAGTATTCTTTTCCTAATTTATGATGAATACCATTGTGATGAATATACAAAATTATGTAACGAAAATGCTCTGCATCTTTGATACTTACACGCTTAAATTTATCTTGGAATAAGTTCCCAATTCTGTTATTTTGCTTGTTAAACGCTCCAACATAACTACGGAAAAGTCGCTGATATTGACTGACGATGAAAGTATTATAATCTATCTCTTTCTCCAAAAATGCAAAAGCCTTTTTAGTATTTTCTGTTTCGATTACTTTTCGAATTTCAGCGGTTAATGGTTTGCATTTTGTTAAAAAGTGAAAATGATTAGGAATAAGTGCATAAGCGTAAGTTGCCATATAATTGCCTAAATACTTTTGCCATTGTTGTAAGAAATATCGATAATTTTCTTCTAATTTAAAGAGCTTTTCTCCGCTAATACAGCGGTTATAAATGTGATAACAGCCATTTTCTACAAATTCTGCGTAGTAGGGTTTTCTCATAGTAATTGGTTTTGTTGGTTCTTTAGAATAAGTTAACAGGCATCTTGGAGATGACTGTTAACGGCGATGTGAAGGTAACAGTCATTTCACTTTCGAATATCTGCGAAATTTAGTTTTACTGCTGACCTAATCAGCAGTAATGCCTGTTACCTATTATACATGTCCTTGATAAGTTAACAGGCATCTTGGAGATGACTGTTAACGGCGATGTGAAGGTAACAGT
>CAZQTE010000105.1:0-2571 GCA_964595615.1 uncultured Saprospiraceae bacterium | reverse complement strand
CATTTCACTTTCGAATATCTGCGAAATTTAGTTTTACTGCTGACCTAATCAGAGGTAATGCCTGTTACCTATTATATCATGTCCTTGATAAGTTAACAGGCATCTTGGAGATGACTGTTAACGGAGATGTGAAGGTAACAGTCATTTCACTTGCGAATATCTGCGAAATTTAGTTTTATTGCTGACTCAATCAGAAGTAATGCCTGTTACCTGATATACAGTATACTGAACAAACTTAGTCAATTTCATACAATTACAGCTGCAGTTGGAGCGTTTTATTCTTATTTTACTCAAGCTAATCCCAATGAAAATGAGGAAAAAAGTATAATTTAATGTCGAGTTGAAATTGGCTGGACTCAATATTTTCAATCAGTATGAAATCAGAAATTTTATTTTGTTTATAAAAAATGACAAAAATTACAATTCTGTAAATCGTCTGTCACTTTACTTGAAAATACAATATTGGGATTATGAAAACCTGAACAAATAGTAGCTTATTTTGTCAAATATAAAACGCTCAAGTACTAGACTTGAGTTTTTTTATAACCAAAAAAATAAGATAAAATGTTCAACAAGTTTTACACCCTACTAGTCTGTCTATTGATGACAGTAAGCCTTTCTGCTCAATCCATTTTCGATATCGTAGCAGAAAGTGACGTTCACACCACTTTGGAAACAGCTATTCTTCAAGCCGAATTAGACGGCGCACTTTCAGCCGCAGGTTCTCTTACTTTATTTGCGCCAACTGATGATGCATTCGCCGCATTACCAGTAGGGGTATTAGAAGCAGTACTAGCAGACAATGATTTATTGACTGGTATTTTAACTTATCATGCCTTGGGTTCTACTGTTATGTCTACAGACTTATCTAATGATATGACAGCTACAACGATTAGCACACGTGATATCATCGTTCGTTTAGAGGGTGGTAATGTATTCATTAACAACGCACAAGTAACTATTGCAGATATTCCTGCGGATAATGGTGTCGTTCATGTCGTTAATGCTGTCATTTTACCAAGTAATAGTATTTTTGATGTCGTCGTGAATAGCGATGTACATACTACATTGGAAACTGCAATTTTTGCTGCTGACTTAGATGAAACTTTGTCAGGTGCAGGGTCATTTACACTTTTTGCACCAACGGATGCCGCATTTGATGCTTTACCTGAAGGTACATTAGAAGCGGTATTAGCAGACAATGATTTACTGACAGCTATTTTAACTTACCATGCGGTAGGTGCAACAGTTTTGTCAACTGATTTGTCAAATAATATGACTGCTTCGACGCTTAATGGACAAGACATTATCGTACGTCTAGAAGGCGGTGGTGTTTTTATCAATAATGCGCAAGTAACCATTGCAGATATTTCTGCGGATAATGGTGTCGTACATGTATTAGATGCCGTACTTTTACCTTCTAATAGTGTTTTTGATATCGTCGTGAATAGTGATGTACACGCGACATTAGAGACTGCAATTTTTACAGCTGATTTGGACGAAACTTTGCAGGGCGCAGGTTCATTTACACTTTTTGCACCGACGGATGCCGCATTTGATGCATTGCCAGAGGGGACATTAGAAGCTGTTTTAGCAGACACGGATTTATTGACAAGCATTTTGACTTATCATGCTTTGGGTTCTACAGTATTATCAACTGATTTGTCTAATAACTTAACGACATCAACGCTTAACGGACAAGACATCATTGTGCGTTTAGAAGGTGGAGTATTTATCAACGATGCAGAAGTAACAATTGCAGATATTTCTGCAGACAATGGAGTAGTACACGTAATTGACGCTGTTCTTTTACCAGCGAACAGTATTTTTGATATAGTTGTAAATAGCGATGTGCATACAACATTAGAAACTGCAATTTTCGCAGCAAATTTAGACGAAACATTACAAGGTGAGGGAACATTCACGCTTTTCGCGCCAACAGATGAAGCATTTGCAGCATTGCCAGAGGGTACTTTAGATGCTCTTTTAGCGGATCCGAATGGTATTTTAGCACAGACATTATTGTTCCATGCGGTAGGTTCTACAGCTTTCGCAGCTGATTTATCTGACGGACAGACATTGACGACTTTAGACGCAGCTGGTAATACAGTTACAGTTTCAATCGACGGTGGCAATGTATTCATCAATAATGCACAGGTTATCATCGCGGATATTGCAGCAGACAATGGTGTGGTACACGTGGTAGATGCAGTCATTAGTTCAGTTAGTAATACATTTGATTTACAGAATTCAGATGTTGCTATTTCTGTTTATCCAAATCCAGCGAGTAGCTATATTTCAATTGAAAATGCAGATTTATCAACAAATTACACAGGTCGTTTGATTGATGTTATGGGACGCGAGATTACACGTTTTGTTGTGAATGGTGCTTCTTTGGAGACTATTGATTTGACAGATGTGGCACAAGGTGTTTATTTTGTAGAATTGCGTAATGCTACTAATATTTATCAGCAGCAGGTAGTCGTTCAGAAGTAAGAATTATATTATCTTTTGAATAAAAATGTAGGAGTCACTCCAGATTTTCAACTTGAAGATTTGGGGTGACTTTTT
>CAZQTE010000104.1:0-14833 GCA_964595615.1 uncultured Saprospiraceae bacterium | reverse complement strand
GAAGGAAAAAGAACAAGTATAATGGCTCAAGTTATTGAATTACTTTTACTAAAAGACAACAAAGTCAAAGTCTATTTCCATTTCAAATATGTAAATGACAAATTTTCATTTTTTAACGCCTTCTTATCATTTTCAATCCGACAATCCCCGTATATTTGCTTTGTCAAATTGTAAAGCGGTATAAGTTTTGCCCTATGACAGATTAAGATTTTCTTCGATTACAAACCGAATTCCGAACATGAACGTATTAAAAATTCAATTGCTTTTATTGCCTCTTTTATTCTTAGGCATTTTCGATAATAACAACACGACACCAACAATAGATGATAGTTCTGTCCTTACTTTGAGCGTCACTAAAAAGACAGCAAAAAAAGGCGAAACTGTTTGTTTGGATGTTATCTCTCCAGATTTTAATCAAATCGTTTCCATGCAATATACAATGCAGTGGGACAAAAAAGTACTACAATATAAAGGAGTGCAAAATTTCAATGTACCAGCAATGAGTGCAGCAAATTTTGGACCTCGTACTGCGGCTGACGGAAAATTAACTTTCTCTTGGTATGACCCAAATGTTCGTGGTATTACCTTAAACGCAGGTACTTCTCTTTACCAAGTTTGCTTTGATGTAGTTGGTGAAAGTGGCTCAAAAGCTTTTTTCCAATTTACAGATTATCCAACGATTACGGAAATTATGAAGACAGATGGAACTTTCTTGGACTTGAATTGGACGAGTGGGAAGGTTATGGTGAAATAGTTGTTAGTTGGCAGTTGTTAGTTGGAAGAACACCACCAACTAACAACTGCCAACCACCAACTAAACATATTTTAACAAAAATCGCCTTACCAAATCCAGCGCTTTCACTGAAGCATACTGAATATTAGTTATCCGATTTTTACCAATCGTCAGTTTTTCCGTCACTACCCTATCCTTATCCGCGACTGCCATCCAAACTGTTCCAACAGGCTTTTCTTCCGAACCACCGCCTGGTCCCATGATACCAGAGATAGACAAACTAATATCTGCTCCAATATTAACAATCACACCTTTTGCCATTTCTTGAACAACAGGTTCACTGACTGCACCATTTGCTTCTAGAGTTGCCGCTTTTACGTCTAACTGTCGCATTTTCATTTCATTTGAATAAGAAACAATACCGCCTAAAAAGTAAGCCGAAGAGCCTGGAATTGTCGTCAACTTGTGGGCAATATGTCCCCCAGTACAACTTTCTGCAGTCGCAAAAGTCAAGCTACGTTCTTTCAACATCTCACCCAATTTTTCTTCCAAAGTTTCCGTCTCATATCCAAATATTAATTCTGGAATTAAAGTCTCCAATTCTACTTTCTTAGCATCCAAAAGAGTTTCTAAATCCGCAGCATCACCACCACGTCCCGTCAAACGCAAACGCACCTGTCCCAAACCTGGCAAGAATGCTAATTTGATATTTTCGGGTAAACTCTCTTCAAATTTTTCAATCCTTTTGGCTATTCTCGACTCCCCTTCTCCTATCGTCAAAATCGTACGGTGAGAAATTGGTTCAGCAGGAAAAGATGCTTTTAAACGAGGCAAAACTTCATTTTCCATCAAATATTTCATTTCGTAAGGTACACCTGGCATCGAAACATAAACCTTCCCATTTTCCTCAAACCACATCCCTGGTGCCGTCCCCATTCTATTGGTCAATATTTCCGCGTTTTGAGGCATGAAACATTGATTTCTGTGCGCATCCGTTGTACTCCGCCCCCACTTCGCAAACATATTAGCGATACGTTCCCAAGTTTCGTCATGAAAGACCATTCCTGTACCAAAATGTTCCGCCATTACTTTTTTCGTGATGTCATCTTTTGTCGGTCCCAATCCGCCCGTTATCAAAATAACATCTGCATTTTTCTCCGCCTTTTTAAAGCCTTCTAAAATACTTTCACGCGTATCGCTCAGTGTCGTAATTTCGATAACTTCCGCACCTTGCAAATTAAGTTGTTGTCCCATCCAAGCAGAGTTCGTATCAATAATTTGTCCGATAAGAATCTCATCGCCAATAGTTAGAATGTGTACTTTCATTTTTTTTAAGATATTAGATTTTAGACCTTAGATGTTAGACTAATCACTAATCATCCACACATAATTTCAAAAAACCTTTAGGTTTTGCAGAAGATTTGTGGATGATTTTACAAGAGTGTCTAAAGAAATCGCCGTCTTGTGAGAAAGAAGAACAAGTTATATCTCTTACAGTTTGAGAAGAATTGAAATTTGGTTAATATTGTGGTACTCGACAAACTTATGCATAAAAAATGAAGCCATTCTTAGTTATATTTTTCACTATCCTTTTCTTCCTACCTCTCAAGGTTTCAGAAGCCTGTGGTCCTTATGACAATTCTCTTTACGAGTATTCATTCTGGGATTCAAAAATCGTTGCGGACGGTTCTGAATATGCACCTTATTTCTTGAATTTTTCGGACATGTACGATTATTACAAGGAAGTACAAGATGTAAAACAGAACGACAATTTAGAGGAATGGCGTAAAAAAGTATGTGAATATGCCACGCCTGCAGAGATTAGTCTGGTTATTTATAAAAGTACACCTTTAGAATTAAATCTACTGCGGACGGCGATAAAGTCAGAAAAACAAAAAGTCAGTGGTCGTTTAAAAAGTAATTCTTTTGCTCAATATCTAGAGAACAATGGCTGCATGGAGACGATTGATTATTTGATTTATGCAAAAAATTGTGAGCCACATGTTGTTGCTTTGGATGCATGGAATGAAGATACCCACGATTATGCAGCAATGGAAGACATGCTGAATGAAGGCTTAAAACGCTTTAAGAAAACAAAGTCTAATTTTCTCAAATTACGTTATGCTTATCAGATTATTCGTTTGGCACACTACAAAAAAGAATATTCTCGAGTCATTGAATTGCACTCTTTTTTGATGCCTAAAATTGATGAAGTTAAAATCAATGATTTGAGGAGTTTAGTCTATTATTGGATTGTTGGTCACAAGGCAGGTGCACTCTTAAAGCTAGGCGATAGAACAGAATCTGCTTACTTATTTTCTCGCATTTTTGCAGAATGTCCAAGTAAACGAGAAAGCGCTTTTCGGAGTTTCAGCATTAAATTCCAAGGCGAATGGGACGCCGTTCTAAAACGTTGCGCGAGTGATGAAGAACGTTCGGTTATCTATGCTTTGCGAGCGAATGGCGCAGATAGTCAAGCCATTTATGACATGGAAACAATCTATGACTTGTATCCGCATAGTCATCATTTAGAGGTGCTTTTAGTAAAAGAAATCAAAGAATTAGAGCGCGACTTATTAGGATTGGAATGGAATAAAAAGAAGAGAAGAAACAAACGTTATCACAAAATCCCACGCGCTATGGCAGGAGATTATGTGATTGAACTACAAAAATTTGCGCGTAAATGTCGTATTGAGAAAAAGGTCGCACGTCCTGAATTGTGGTACATTGCAGAAGGCTATTTAGAATTTTTAGCAGGTGACAATTATGCAGCAGCCCAAACTTTTAACGAAGTACGAGACGAAGTAGATGATGAGCAATTACAAGAACAATTAGCAGCTTTCGAATTGGCATTAAAGATTTCAAACTTTGACCAAGTTGATGATGAAACAGAACTGACTGCTTATGATATCTTAAAAGATAATGAGTTATATGAAAAATACGAAAGTTTTCCTCCTTATCTACGCGATAGAATGACACGCCTCTACACCAAACGTAAACATCCAGGCAAAGCCTTTCGTACGCAGCATAGCATGAGAGAATTGCGAACAAATCCTCAAGAGGAAATCGTCAATGACTTAATGGAAATTTGCCAAGACACGGACAGAAACCCTTTTGAACGTCTCTTGGTCGAAAATGCCGATGATGCAATAATAACTAACGAACTATGGGATATGAAAGCCGTCATGGCCATGAAAGAATTTCAGTTAGAAGCAGCACTACTAGCCATGAAAAAAATCCCACGCACAGAGTGGGATAATTACGGTAGGTTTGACCCTTTTCGTCCGACGATAAAGGACTGTATGAGTTGTCCTCATAGCAAGGATAGTATCGACCTTTTTAATAGAGGGATGCTGATAGAAAAATTATTAGATTTAGAAGCAGAAGCTAAAGGAAAACCAGAAAAGGCAGCGATTAATTATTTCAAAATCGGGACGGCTTTCTACAATATCAGTTTTTTTGGACACTCTTGGAAAGCTATGGATTACTTCCGTAGTGGTAGCACTTGGAATAAACTGAAAGGCTCAGAAGACGGTGTTTTTAAGATACCTGGCGAACTTTATCCTTATGGAAATAAAGAAATGATTGATGTCAGCAGAGCAAAATACTACTTAGATAAATCCCGCATCCTCTCCGACAATCCTGAGCTCTCTGCGCAAGCCACCTTCATGGCTGCCAAGTGCGAATTAGCAGCCTATTACACACACAAATCATATAAACCTGCATCTTGTACAAATTGCATTCCCTATGTCCCCGAGGAATATTCAAAGGAATTTAAGTTATTGAAGGAAGGATTTGGAGAGACGCAGTTTTATGAGCAGTTGATTGAGGAATGTGCGTTTTTCAGGGCTTATTTGGCGCGGTGAGGAAGAATAAAAAAAGGACATAGCTATATTTTATCCACTACTTTTACGGCTGCCAGCTATATAGATTTGCCAAAAGAGTATCGTAAATCTTCGAGTAGTCATGCTTATTGTGGTTCTGGTTGTGGGAGTAGTGGCGGTTGCGGCGGCGGATGTGGTGGCTGTGGCTGTGGCGGATGTGGAGGGTAAGACTTGAAATTATTTGGTGTTGATTTTGCTCAAAAAAGCAAAAAATAAAACTTTTTAAAACAAGCAAAATCTTCATTTTAGTTGAACTTGTTATCTAAAAGCCTTATTCTTGTGTAAATTTGCGAAAAATAGGATTAGATGATTAACAATACTGAGATATACACAAAAGCGACAAGTCTAGAAGAAGTGGACTCGGCAGTACAGTTTAATGTACCTGTCGGACCAGACCATCCGTTTTTTACAGACTTTACCGATGTGCGGGGCGATTTTGAAGAAAAGCGTGTGTATATGACGTTGAATGTCAATCCAAGAACTTATAAATTTACGCCACGAAATGGAGGATTGAATAAGACTCTGCTATTTCTAGCGGGAATGCGCGGCTCGGGTAAAACTTCAGAATTAGCAAAAATCGCACAAAAATTACACAACTCTGAAGGTTTTTTTTGCGTGACTTGCAACTTAGATGAAGGCTTAGATTTGAATGACATGGAATACATGGATATTCTAATTTTTCAATTGGAACGCCTAGCAGAAGAGTTGCAACGAATAGATTTGAAATTGGAACGCGGAGGTATTGCATCTTTGCAAAAATGGTATGAAGAGCGTATTAAGGAAGTCAATAAAGTCATTAAAAAATCGGGTGGATTTGAAGTTGAAGTAGAGACAAGTACACCAAGTTTGTTTAGTTTTTTGAAGTTATCTGCTAAGTTAAAAGGCAATTTAGAAGGTAGTAAAGAGAACGCTGAGAAGATTCGTACTGCTTTCAAAAAGAATTTTTCCGACTTTTCTGGAAAGTTTAACGAGTTTATTGAGAATGTAAATATTTCTCTTAAACAGAAAAAATGTGGACAGGAAATCCTTTTTATCATTGACGGTTTAGAGAAGGTAGCGACCGCAGATATTAGACGAAAAATAGTAGATGACGAAAGTAATCGCATTCGTCAAATCAAAGTAAATACAATTTTCACACTCCCCATTGAGCTTTTTTCTTTAGAAGCGAAATTGCGTCAATTTAGTGATATTGTCCCTTTCCCTTTTGTCAAAGTAGTGGAAAAAGATGGTACAATAGTAGAAGCCGCAGTAAAAAGATTTACAGAGTTTGTCTTGAAAAGAATCGATGCCACTGTGTTTGAAAGTGCGAGTATTATTCGAGAAGCTATCTTACATAGCGGAGGTTCCCCGCGTGAGTTATTGCGCATTTTGCAATATGCTTATCTATACTCCGATTTTGACGAAGGCGTCATCAGTATGGAAGCAGCCAAAAAAGGCATTAGTAAGCTTTCTGCGGAATATTCTCGATATCTATCACAGGCAGATTTGGAAGTTTTGAAAGAAGTCAAAGAGAAAAATGACAAAGGAGCGCAGACCAGTTTTGAACCCCAATACCTCTCTCTCCTCGAAAAACTGATACTTTTAGAATACAATGACGGCACTTACAAACGCGTCCATCCTTTAGTCGAAGTATCGCCTTTATACCAACAAGATGTCGGATAATTACCAAGAAGAAGTCCCGCTGCTGCGTAAACTCCTACGCACAGAGTCCTTTCGTTTTGTCATCATTACGTACAATCATTATTCCTTAGTCACTCGCTTGAAAGAGGAAATAAATAGCCTTTTCCCTAATAGGAAAATCCAATCGGTTGATGCAGAAAAAATAGATTTTAGTCAATTATTCCAGACCTATAAAAACTTACAAAGCGGCATTCTTTTCGTCGATAACTTTGAAGACATCATTAGGTTACGCACCAATAGTTTGGGAGAAGAAACACCCGAATTAGCTAAAGATAATGCGCGCAGACGGGGCATTACCGCAGGACTCAACCTCCGCCGCGATAAACTTTCTAAATATCCCATTGCACTTATCGTTTTTATTTCTTCTGCTACAAAAGAACTTTATACACGGACGCTTATGGAGCGTATGCCTGACCTTTGGTCTTTTCGGTCTTTGGTTTTGGAATTGGAGAGGGAGATTGAAGTGGAAACTCTTCCTTTGCGGGGTGTTGATACGCAATTTGAGGAGAAAATTTTGCTTGATAGTCCTACCGAGGCAATGGAAAAGGAAATACGGCGATTGGAAGAATTATTGAAAGACACACCTTTGGAGGAAGTGGCTTATCGCTCTACTTTATATCGACAGTTGACGGATAAATTGAGTGAGGCGGGGTATTATGATAGGGCGATTATTTATTTGGAGGAGTGGTTAGAGAATTCCTTAGAAGAAAACAAAGGTATAGTTTTATATAAACTTGGGAGGAATGCAGTAGATAAAGGCGATTTACCGTTAGCTCTTTCTAATTTTGAGAAACTTCGTAAGTTTTGTAAACAAAAGTTATTCGAAAATCCTCAAGATTTAAGTCTGAAAAGTAATTTAGGAGTAGTTTATTCTTGTTTAGGTAAGACATATAGTTTATTAGGTGATTTAAAAAAAGCTTTTAAATTTTATAAGTTAGATTTAAAGATTACAAATGAATTGTACCGTGGCAATCCGAAAAATATTAAGTTTAAGAATGACTTAGGAATATCATATTGTCGATTGGGTGAAATAAGCTCTCTATTAGACGATTTAAAAAATGCTTTGATGTACTTTAAAAAGTACGGGAAATTAATGGAAGAACTCTATATAGCTCAACCTGAACGTTTAGATTTTAGACATAATTTAGCTGTAGCATATATGAATACGGGAGACACATATATTGCGTTAAACAATATAGAAAAAGCCTTAGAATTTTTTGAATTAGATTTTAAAGTCACGAAAGAGTTATACGATAATTTCCCAGATAATATCGACTATAAAAATAATTTAGCTATTTCTTATGAAAAGTTAGGTAAGACGTATAATATGCTGGGCAATTTTCAAAAGGCTTTAGCTTTCTTTGAAAAGGAAGTAAGTTTATTTGAAGAACTAGAAAGTAGTCATCCTCAAAATGTTAAATTTAAGGATGGTTTAGCTATTTCGTATTGCAAATTAGCAGAAATAAAAGAAAGTGCAAATCAACTTTCTGACGCTATTTCACTTTTTAAGCAAGCAGAAATTATTTGGTTAGAATTAACTAAACTTGCTCCCGATTATGTTTCTTTTAAAGAACATTTACAAAGTGTAAAAAGTGAAATCGCCCGCCTAAAATCCTAACCCCCCTTAATCAACCCCAACAAATCCTCAGCCCCCATCTTCCCACTCGACTCCGTACCTTCCAAAAGAGAGTCCGCCAAATCCCGCTTCTCCGCATGCAACTGCACAATCTTCTCCTCAATTGTATCTTCCGCCACCAAACGAACAATCGTCACAGGACGTTGCTGACCGATACGGTGGGCGCGGTCGCTGGCTTGGTCTTCTACCGCAGGATTCCACCAGGGGTCGAGGTGCAGCACGTAGTCCGCAGCCGTTAGGTTTAAGCCCGTTCCACCTGCTTTGAGACTGATGAGGAAGAGTTCGCCTTCGCCGTCTTGGAAAGCATTGATAGCTTTTTCGCGCTTGGGGAGTGGCGTTTGTCCGTCGAGATATTGATAGGGAATATTGTTTTCCTGAACCCACTCTTCGATGAGGCGTAGGTGTTTGACAAACTGACTAAAGACCAATGCCTTGTGTCCATTTGCCATTAATTCCTTGACCGTTTCTCCGAAAAGTTGGAGTTTGCTACTGCTGAGTTCACTCTTCGGGTCAATCATTCTGACATTACAACAAGCCTGACGCAGGCGCATCAACTCCGCTAAAATCTGGAAGCGTTTTGCTCCAAATCCTTCCACGCTTTCGATTTTGTCCACGGCTTTGCGGCGTAATGCCTCGTAGTAGGCGCGCTCGTCTGCGGAGAGTTCGACGCTGAGGGTGATTTCGGTTTTTGGCGGTAATTCACTCAATACGTCTGTCTTGCGGCGGCGCAAAATGAAAGGTTGTAGCAGCTTGCGGAGTTGCTGACGCTTTTCTTTGTTTTCGTATTTTTCAATAGGCATCGCAAATTTTTCATTGAAACGCTGCAAGGAACCTAACAAACCAGGGTTGAGGAAATTAAATAAATTCCACAATTCGCCTAAGTGATTTTCTATCGGCGTACCCGTCGTTGCTACCCGAAAATCTGACTGCAAACTCATCGCTGCTTTAGAGCGTTTGGTCGCGCGATTTTTAATGGCTTGAGCTTCATCTAAAAGCAAAGTAGAGAAATTGGTCGTCGCCAGAAGTTCACTTTCCTGCTGCATCAAACCATAAGAAGTAATTAGCAAATCGAAAGGTTTTAAATCTGCTACCGTCTCGATTCTATCGCCTGCACCAAAAAGGATTGGATTTAAAGTCGGCGTGAATTTTTCCGCCTCGCGCAGCCAGTTACGCGCCACAGATGCGGGCGCGACTACCATTGCAGGACCGTCTTTCGCTCGACTCAAAATTAGCGCGAGTCCTTGTACCGTCTTACCCAATCCCATATCATCTGCCAAACAAGCACCAACTCCCCAATGCGCCAATTGGTTCAACCAACGGAAACCTTCCTTCTGATAATCCCGCAATTCCGCTTTAAATGTACTCGGTACTTTCGGATTAACTTCCAATGCTTCTTCCAAACGGTCGCGGTTGCTTTTCCACGCTTTATCTGCTTTAAAATCTGCTAATTCATCTTCAAAATCATCTAATACTCCAGCCGCCAATGGGTGCAATTGCATTCCATTTTTTGTCTTGTGCAAAAGGCTGTTGAGTTCGCTCATTTTTAAGCGTAATTGCTCTGTAATCGCAACAAATTGTCCTTTGCTGACTTCGATAAAATTGCTACTATTTTCTTCTGCCAACATCAACATTTTAGCGAAATCCATGACGCGGTCTTCATTCACTTGCACCTCGCCTTCCATTTCAAACCAATTGCCTTTTTTAGACATATTCATGCTCAAATTTCCAAAACTCGCCTGCCCAACAATCTTTAATTTTTCTCCTTTTGGATATTCTAAAATGATTTGTCCCGCTTCGCGCAAAGGTTCTAATTCTAAAAGAACATTCAAACAGTGTTCGACCTCATCAAAAGTCCACTCTTGATTGTAAGAAACGGTACTTTCCAATGTCGGACAAAGGGCGATGACTGCCGCCGCATTTGATTTTTCACGGTCTAAATCACGCGTCGCCAAAGTCTTGACACCCGTTATTTCTGCGATAGCATTATTGCGTCCTGCGCCTGGTTTGAAGTAAGGTGGTTCAACTTTAAATGGCTTCACGAAAAACTCCAATTTAAAACCGTCGCCGATAGGTAAAAGGTGGACATAGATAATCGCATCGCCTTCTACTTTTGGCATATCTTCAGAACCGCCGCCCACTACAGAATGCACCGTCACAACAGACGAAACATTCGAGACTGCTTGTATCAATTTATCTTTTGCCGCAGGCGGAACAGTCAAGGCATTTCCTCCCAACAAACGACGGATTTCTAAGTGCGTTTCGTTGACATCCATGAGAATGTAGCGCGTCGGAGTTTCTTTGACGATACTCACGCCGCCCGTCTCAAACTCAGGCATAAAACGCATCTCAAATTGTCCGTCTTTTTCTTCGACAACCAACTCTGGTTCTTGCTGAATTAACTCGACAGAGACATTTGGATTATCATTTAAAAACAATAATGGATGCGCGACTAAAATGCGTGCTGCTTGATAAAAATCCACTTCAAATTCCGTCGCACCGTAGTAACCCGAAAAGCGTTTGATAGCTTTTTTGACTTTATTATCTTGGTCGGTCATGCAGGGCAAACCTTCCTCTTTCATGCGCTTTAGAGAGACATTACGACCTTTTGACCAAGAGCCAGTTTTACCCATTTTTTGCTCTTTGGGCTGCCATAGATTGCGTTGGAAATCGACCAGCCAAATCAAGCGTGTTTCCGTTTCTTCGCCTGTTTTTTTGCCGCGTTTGGACTTTAATTTGACGGCTGTTAAGGCTTGTAATGCGCGTTCCCAAGGTGCTAATTTGCGAACGATTGGAAGGATGTTTTGAATGCCAATTTCTTGAGACAATTCGATGCCTGTCTTTTCAAAATCTGCTGCTTTTGGACTTTGTGCGTCTATTTTTGCAAGCAATAAAGCATATTCTGCCGCCAGCCATTTATAATCATTGGCATAGGCTTGAAAATAAAAATCTCGCAATGCCGCGGTTTGTGTATGTGTAATGATTTGCTCCGTCCAAAATGCTGCCCAACCGAAGAATAAACCTTGCAAAGCAGAACTGACACGAACAGAAAAAAGGGCAGAACTGACATCGTGATTTTCAAGATGCAAAGCGACCATTCCCAACATCGCAAAGTGGTCACCGTAATAAGAATTTGGCGTTTTTGTCGTGTAACTTTTCACCTCTCCGAGATAGCCAGACTGCTGAGATTTGAGAATGGCTAAGGCATGGAAAAGTCCTTCGGCTTCGCTGATGTATTTAGAAGAATCGCCGCCTTCCTTTTTATATAGTTTCCCCCCTTTGCTAAAATTATTTAAAGCTTCCTCATTATAGCCTTGTAAAAAATTAACGACTCCACGACGCAAGAAACGCGAAGCATCAGAAGCACTATCATCACCTAATCTTTCGACTTCTTGTAAATTTCCACGCTGTAAATGATAGAGGAAAAGTTGTCTTTCTAACTCTTTGCCTAATTCCTTTTTTAAATCAGGTTTTTCTTCGATAAATTGTAGGAAATCATTCGCTTCGCGCACATTCTCCACTGCATCTGCCAATAAACCAGAGACAATCAAACCTTGAATTTGCTTAGGAAAAGTACCTACCCATTTTGGGTCAAAGGGCTCAAAAACATCTTGATAAAAACTGCTTTGACTCCATTCTTTTGGATAATAAGTCGCTACATCACGCGAGATTTCGTCTATACGCTTGAGGTCACCTTGATAGAATGCGACACGTAAATCACGGAGTGCAGTATCAAAATTTCGTGGCTGATAAGACCAATTTCGATAAGGTAAAATACGCTGAATATCGCGCACAAAGTCTTTGAAACGGGTGTCAATGACCGCCATGCGCATAACCCATTCGCGGTAGCGTTTGACGACAGTTATTTTAATGGTTCTGTTTTCTGTCAGAAAGCCGTCGCTCATCAATTTTAAAAGGTAAGGACGAGCATTAGAGTCTGAAAATTTCAAACCTGCAGAGGTGCGGATACCTGTCTCATTAAAGAGTGCAGCCGTGTTTTTTCGGCTCAAAGGTTCGTAGGCAACTGCCACGACTTTGAGCATATCTTTTTCTTTCTCGTTGAGTAAATTCCACTCGCTTCTAAACTTCTTTAAATCCATTCCTTGATTGGTTGTCGGTTGATAGTTGTCGGTTGACAGTGGCTTACTGCATTCAAAAATGCATATAGTCAACTTACTTTACGAACCTTTTTTGCGCATTTTTCTTTGAAAAAACTGCCGATTTCGTGCAAAACGCAAAAATACTATTTCAAGGTGGGAATAGAGAACAGAAATTAGTTTTTATTTTATTTTTAAAAGTGGCTTGAAATGAAACTTTTGCAAGTCTTTGATATTCAGGGGGATGATTGAATATGGTGATGTGCTTTTTTGTAGCTTCGTTAATGAGGTTTTGGTAAAACATAAATTCAAATCTTACTTTCTATTTTTTCTTGTTCTCCGATAGTCTCAGCAGGTAAAAATAGAAAGTCACAATTGTACTCTAAATATGTTGGAGATTGGGGAATCTAAAATTCCTGTCAGTCGTAGTAAAATCGGAGAGGTGAGTGATTTGATTTTGGGTGGGAAATTGTTGGGTTAACAAAAAGGGGATGAAAACAGTAAAGTTTTCATCCCCTTCCATATTCAAGTAACAAAATTCTACAACTTCATTACTTTCTTACTGAAGACCTCTGTTTCAGTACGAATTTCAACTAAATATAAACCAGGTGTCTCCACTGACAAATTAACTTGTATTTGCCCTCTTTGCTCACTCAATAGTTCGATTGTACGTCCCATCATGTCGATGATGCGGATGTCCGCATTTTGATTAAGAGATGTCAAATCAACAGTGAATAAACCAGTATTTGGATTTGGTGAAATTTTAACGGCTTGCGCCTCAGGAGATAATTCTTCAACCGCAGAAGGGGGAAGAGTACCACGCTCAAGGAATTCATCTTCATCAAAACCTACTCCACTTAAATAAAAGTAATCAATTGGCTCTAAATCACTTTCAAAATCAGTTGGCAAACCATACATCAAAGGTATTTCATGGTCCCAGTTATCTCCACCCTCTTTTGTCACAGGAGAAGACATATGGAAGTAACAAATAGTACCAGCATCTAAGAAATCAAACTCTTCAAAAGTAGTCCCTGGCACTAGAGAAAGGTTTTTCACTTGTGTAACAAATCCGTCACTGACCCGGTATCCATTTGCATGAATATCTGGTGCTTGATTTGGCATTTCTTCTAATTCTTGAATATAAGTACTCTCGCTATGTGTAAAGAAAACATAGTCTCCATTTGGACTACGTCCAGCTTGCACTCTTTCGTCAACTGCGACATCACCAATCATATGGTCTTCATTTAACCAAGTATCAATATGGTGTGCTTCCCAAGTATCTCCAGAATTGATAAAGTGAAAAAACTGTAGAGTTCCAGCACCAATCCAGACCGTTCCAAAATCATCTCCACTTGTAGCCACATTTGAATTTCCTAACATACTCGCATAAATATGTAAGTCACCATTCATATCAACAGCAATGTCATATTGACTCATGTAAGGAATTTGTGCAGCACCGCTTCCTATTGGGTCAGACTCTCCATCCCCATCTGCATCTACAGGTAATGTGTAAGATATTAAGGAGTCTAAAGTTTGATACATAATACGCGGCTGCTTTGTCCATGTCTCCCCTGCATCTGTACTTTTCCAAACAATAGGTTTTACACTTGGATAAACTTCCGTATCGTCACCATCTATACCTCCGATAACAGCATAACCAGTCATACCATCTGGACTAAATGCAATACGTGGATTAACAGCAAAAGAGTCTAAACCAGTTTCATAGTTTAGTTCTAATTCAATTACTGTTCTATCAAATGTTTTAGTTGTTTCATTGAAGACTAACTTCGTCGCTAAGACAGGACTAAACAATTGAAAAGTAGCATTCTGCTCTCTACGTAAGTTTGTATACCATTGAGAACCATCAGGTTGATACACCATTCCCATTGGCAAGTATGCATTACTATCTGGCACTGTGTAGTACTGTTCATTGACATCTGTTGTACCGTCTAGTTTAGACGAAACTACATACTCTAAGCCCCAGTTATTACCGTAATCTGGATCTGTCCAAAGTGCAGCTCCAGATCCAACGAAATAAGCATTATTAGGATCAGTATTTCCGGGAGGATTGTAAAGACTACCATTTGGATAACGATTTCCGTTGATAACGGTCCCATTCTCTGTTATTAAGTTTGGAGATAATGGTTTATTAGATGTATCCCAAGTTGCACCATTATCTGTTGAGACATCAAAACTAATAATACCACTTCCACCGTCTTCTCCATTATTTTGACGGTGACTGAAAGCCATTGTATTGATTTCAGGAATATATGTAATCGCATTTGGTCCTTCGGATACAATTGAATAAATATTGTAAGATGAACCTAAAGGAATAGAGAAGCCTATACCTTCTCTTTGACTAGCTGTAACCCCTTGGTTTGGTGTCTGCGCAAAAGGCGTTTCAGCTAAAGGAATATCAGGAATGTTCTTCGAATTTAATTTTGCATTTTCCGTTTTTACTGCTCGAATACTACTCATATCCACTTTATGTGTTTGTGCATTGAGTAGAAAAACAAAGCTCAGGAAATAGAGGAAGGATAAACTTTTTTTCATGAATGAGAATTTAGATAAATAAATGGGTGTATAACAAATTGTCGCTCTTTACCCCGCCCCTAAAGGGAGTCGCTCGGAGCATATATTTGAGAATACTGCTTTTCTCCCTTTAGGGTCGGGGTAAAAAAAGCAGCATTTTCAGATGATGCGACAAATTTTGAACAAATAGACTTAATGACAAATAGGTCTATTGCAAAACAAATATAATATTTCATCAGCTAAAATTGATTTTTTATACTAAAAAAAGAAAAAA
>CAZQTE010000103.1:0-14931 GCA_964595615.1 uncultured Saprospiraceae bacterium | reverse complement strand
CGCCAGTAACACCACCTTCTTGTGATGACGGCGATTGTACTACTACTGATACTTACAACACTACGACTTGTCTGTGTGAAAATACACCTGTGCCTCCGCCTTCTTGTGATGACGGCGATTGTACTACCACTGATACTTATAATACGAATACTTGTCTATGTGAGAATGTTCCTGTAGCACCACCAACTTGTGATGATTTTGACTGTACTACAACAGATACGTACAACACGACTACATGTATGTGTGAATTTACACCAATTCCACCGCCGAGTTGTGACGATAATGATTGTACGACAAGTGATGCCTATAATGCAGCAACTTGTTTGTGCGAAAATACGCCAATTCCACCACCAGATTGTGATGACAATGACTGTTTAACTGCTGATGTTTACAATACGCAAACTTGTATGTGTGAGAATAACCCTATTGCGCCTGGCAGTTGTGACGATGGAGATTGTACTACAAATGATGTATACAATACCACGACTTGTTTGTGTGAAAATACACCAATTCCACCGCCTGATTGCGATGACAATGATTGTACAACAGATGATACTTACAACACAACAACATGTATGTGTGAAAACACTCCTGTGACTCCTCCAAACTGTGATGATTTTGACTGTACGACTACCGATACTTACAACACAACTACTTGTATGTGTGAAAACACACCTGAACCACCAGTAAATTGTGACGATGGAGATTGTACTACAAATGACTCTTACAACACAAATACTTGTTTGTGTGAGAATACGCCAATTCCTCCTCCAGATTGTGATGACAATGATTGTACAACAGATGATACTTACAATACAATGACTTGTCTGTGTGAAAACACACCAACAACTCCTCCAAACTGTGATGATTTTGATTGTACGACTACCGATACTTATAACACAACTACTTGTTTATGTGAAAACATCGTAGATACACCTCCTTCCTGTGATGACGGTGATTGTACTACTACTGATACTTACAATACGAATACTTGTATGTGTGAGAACGTTCCTGTAGCACCACCAACTTGTGATGATTTTGATTGTACTACAAATGATACGTACAACACGACTACATGTATGTGTGAATTTACACCAATTCCACCACCAAGTTGTGACGATAATGATTGTACGACAAGTGATACTTATAATGCAGCAACTTGTTTGTGCGAAAATACGCCAATTCCTCCTCCAGATTGTGATGACAATGATTGTTTGACCGCTGATGTTTACAATACACAAACTTGTATGTGTGAGAATAATCCAATTGCGCCAGGAAGCTGTGATGACGGGGATTGTACAACAGATGATGTGTATAATGTTAATACTTGTATGTGTGAGAATACGCCAATTTCACCGCCTGATTGTGATGATGGAGATTGTACGACAGATGATGTATATAACACGAATACTTGTTTATGTGAAAACACTCCTGTGACTCCTCCAAACTGTGATGACTTTGATTGTACTACCGTTGATTCTTACAATACAGCTACTTGTATGTGTGAAAATACGCCTGAGCCACCAGTAAATTGTGACGATGGAGATTGTACAACGGATGATAGCTACAATACAAACACTTGTATGTGTGAGAATACGCCTATACCTCCTCCAGATTGTGATGACAATGATTGTTTGACCGCTGATGTTTACAATACACAAACTTGTATGTGTGAGAATAATCCAATTATGCCAGGTAGCTGTGATGATGGGGATTGTACGACAGAAGATGTGTACAATACTGTAACCTGTATGTGTGAGAATACACCAATTCCACCACCAGATTGTGATGACAATGACTGTACAACGGATGATAGCTATAATACAAACACTTGTATGTGCGAAAATACGCCGATTCCACCACCAGATTGTGATGACAATGATTGTACAACGGATGATGTGTATAATACTGTGACTTGCATGTGTGAGAATACGCCTTTGCCACCAGTAGATTGTGATGATAATGATTGTTCAACAGAGGATGCTTACAATCCTATAACTTGTATGTGTGAAAATACACCGATTACAGTGGCAACCGCAACTATTTCTGGTGATGCTACAATTTGTGAGGGAGAAAGTGCAACATTAACTTTAAATCTTACAGGTACAGCACCATTCACAGTCATATATCAAGACCAAAATGCCGTACAAACAACACTGAATGGCATCAACGATGGTGAAACAATTACTGTCAGCCCTACTGAAAATACTGTTTATTCTCTTTTCTCTGTTAGTGATGCCGTATGTGACGGGACAGTCGCTGGAAGTGCGACAATTACTGTAGATCAAGAACTTACTGCACCAAATGTTTTCTGTGTAAGTAGTGACGAAAACTCAGTAACTTTTGGTTGGGCACATCCGACTTCTACTGATTTTGAATATACCATCTCTATCGAAGGTGGTGCAGCTTCTGCACCAGTAACGACAACGGATTTGACATTTACTCAGACAGGTTTGACGCCAGGTGATATGGTTGAAATTAGTGTTATAGCCATTTCGACAAATTCTTGTCCAAATAGCATCGCAGTTTTAGAAACTTGTGAAGCAAATGATTGTCCGCAACAGACCGTTACAATTGACAATTTAGACATGATGTACTGTGCTGATGATATACCATTTGCATTAATAGCAAGTCCAGCAGGTGGAGAATTTAGTGGACCTGGTACGACGCCTGGTAGCAATATATTTGACCCAAGTATAGCAGGTACAGGACCAATATTAATTACTTACGAATATACAGATCCAGCTACTGGCTGTGATTATCAAGGAAGTGCGCCAACGGAGATTTCTCAAGCTCTAGTTGCGCCAATACTCAACTGTGGAATGGCTACTACTAATTCCGTTGAGTTTACATGGACTAATACGGGAGTGACTCAATATGAGTTCACTTATTCGACGGTGTTGGGAGGGTCAGTAACCCAAACAGTTAATGCAAGCTCCTACACCGTCTTTTTGCTTCAACCTGGCGAGACCGTAACGGCCTCGGTCATCGCTCTGGGCGGAGCTCCATGTGGTAACAGTCCTGCTTCTAATGAAGTGATGTGTGACGCAGAACCTTGTTCAGCAATTACACTTGCTATTGATAATTTAGCAGTGGAATACTGTGAAGATGATGCAGCTTTTGCACTTATCGGCAATCCTACAGGTGGTACATTTATGGGGAATGGAGTAACAGGAGGAATGTTTGACCCAGGAGCAGCAGGATTAGGACCAGTAGAAATATTTTACAATTACACAGACCCAGTAACAGGTTGTGACGATATGACTTCTCAATTCACAAATATCGTTCAGCAAATTGCAGACCCTGTTGTATTCTGTATGGATTCAGGTGTAGACTTTGTAACTTTTGAATGGTCCGATGTAGGCGCTGTAGAATACGACATTACGGTAACAAGTACATCTAACGGAGTTGTTAATCAAACCATTAATGGAACGACTTATACTGAAAATGGACTGGCTGTAAATGAGGAAGTAACAATTAGCGTCATTGCTTTAAGTAATACAATCTGTGGAAATAGTGCTGAAGCTGAGACAATGTGTACTGCTCAAGATTGTCCAATGCAAACAGTATCTATTGATAATTTAAATACAGAATACTGTGGTAATGCAGGTACAGTTAATCTACAAGGTACGCCAGCAGGTGGTGTGTTTAGTGGAGACGGTGTAACAGGCAATATCTTTAATCCAGCGGATGTGACAGGAGTTACGACCACAATACTCTACACTTACACTGACCCTACAACTGGTTGTGATTATACTACTCAAATGACTGTGACTATCTTGCCGCCATTTGATACGCCAATAGTCACATGTGGAGATAACACAATGAACTCTGTAACTTTCAACTGGACAGATGTAGGTACCACATTATATGAAGTTTCGATTTCTGTAAACGGTGGAATGCCTGTAAATTCAACAACAATGGATTTGTTTTGGACTGAAACAGGACTCAATCCTAGTGACATAGTTGAAATTTCTGTGGTAGCAGTTGGAGTCGCGCCATGTAGTAACAGCACAGCTGTGTCAATAGAATGTTCGACAGAAGATTGTGTGCCTTCAACTGCTACAATTAGCGGTTTAGCAACAGTGTGTGGAGGGGAAACCGCTTTCATTACTTTCAATTTTATTGGAACTGGTCCTTATGATGTTACATATTTAACTAATGGAGGTACGCCAGTAATTTTAACTGGCATCTTCAATGGACATACAGAAGCGGTAAATCCTACAATTACATCGAACTATACTATCCAAGTAGCGAGTGATGCTGGAAACGCAAATTGTACTGTAGATATTAACGGAACAGCTACGGTCAATGTGACGACTGCTATTTCTGCAACAGCAACAGTCACTTCTGATTTTAGTGGGACGGCAGTTTCTTGTGCTGGTGAAGCAGACGGAACAGCAGAAGTTACTAATCCTACAGGTGGAACAGCTCCTTATTCTTTTGTTTGGAGTAATGGACAAACGGGTTCAGTAGCTAATAACTTAGCGGCTGGAGCTTATGAAATTACAATAACAGATGCAGATGGCTGTAGTGGAACAGTAAATGTTCTCTTAGATGAACCAACGGCAATTACATCTAATTTCATTTTAGAGAGTCCACTTTGTGCAGGGGATAATAATGGTTGGATAATGGCAGAAAATACTATAGGTGGTTCTGAGCCATATCTCTATTCATTGAATGGTGGTGCATTCCAGATGCAGGATAGTTTCCCGAATTTGGCAGCTGGAGTATATGAAATAAGTGTAGAAGATGCCAATGGCTGCATGGTCAGTTCTGAAGAAACTTTACTCAATCCTTCACCAGTTATTGTTGACCTAGGTAGAGATACATTAGTAGTTTCAGGAACAGAATTGGACATTATCGCTCAAACCAATGTAAATAATCTGGATACAATCATTTGGACACCATTTGAAATCTTAGACACGGCATTTAATTTTACGGCAATGGTTACGGCTAACAATCCGATTGAATTGGCAGCCTTGGTCATTGATGAAAATGGCTGTGAGGGTACAGATAATATTATTATTCGTGTGAATAAGGATAGAAATATTTTCATACCAAATGCCATTTCACCAAACTTTGATGGTATTAACGACAAGTTTATCATTTACGGAGGTGTTGGGGTTGCCAACATCAATATGATACGCATATTTGACCGTTGGGGTGATATGGTTTACGAAAATGGCTCTTTACAGTTGAACTCATCGGATGAAGCTTGGGACGGCAGCTATAATAATCAAATGATGAATGACCAAGTCTTAGTTTATGTGATTGAAGTTCTCTTTACTGACGGCGAAATAGAGATTTTCAAAGGCGATTTGACCTTGATGCGATAAATATAGAAGTGACCTGCTTTGGCTTTTGCTGGCAGGTCACTTTTCTTTCTAATAAAAAAAATACTACTCACTTTATACCAATCCGTCTCCTAACAATTCATTTTAAACATATTTCATTAACTCTATTCATCTATTTTAACAAGTAGATGGATAATATTTTCTTGCTCTTCAACCAGCAAATTACTACTTAAAAGAAAAACATTGTGAATAAAATTATTATAAATTTAGCCACCACAGTCAAAAAAAGCATAATCGGCTGCTTAATAATAGCCGCTTCATTTACTGACCTACAAGCACAAACCGCAATGGGCGCGTGGAATCCCGTGCTCTACCCTGCCGTCACTGGCACACCAGGCTGGGAGGTTCAAGACAATAATGCTACTGGCTCTAATTCTGACCCATTTGCTTCATGGTCACGTACTGTCCAGGAAATTGAAGCTGGAGGTACGAATCAAGTCATTACTATTTTGCCAGACGCCTTTATTGAGTCATTTGATTATGATAACGATGGCAATGCAGAAAGTACATTGGGACATAATTTAGCAACCGAACTCAATATCACTTCTGCTCATAACGGTTTGTCTATCAACGGATCTCCAGAAGGGTGCTATACCGTTTTTGATAATACAGCAAACGGTGCAGGAAGCTTATTTGGCACTATCACCGATGCAGATAATATCACTGTCAAAGGGCTTTATTTACTCAATGGTTACTCGGGTGCATTCAATATCATAGGGAGTACAAATGTTACTTTTGAAGATTGTGTCTTTGATAATAATGACTTGGCGACTTCTGTTTTTGGTATCGTTGCAGGGTCGGAGTCGAGCATTACTTTTACTCGTTGTCAATTCATTAATAACAACCACGCAAGTATCGTTCACAATATTAATCGCAATTCGGGAAATGGTCCACTTGATTTAACCTTTACAGACTGTGTTTGGTCTTGTAATTCGGCAACTTCTGGGGGTACCGCGATGAAGGTGACTAATGGAGGAAATGCAGGTATTACTATGAATTTCATGGGTTGTACATTTGCAGGAAATACAACAACAGGCTCGCAAGGAGGAGCTATTTGGTTTGATGGTTCAGAGTCAGTGACGACTTTTATGAATACAAATTTCATTAACAACTCAACCTCTGGCTCTAATGGCGGTGGTGCTATTTTCATTGGTACTAATGAAAATATTACCATGACTGGCTGTAATTTCTATGGCAATAGCTCTACAAACTCATCTGCAGACGGGGGTGCTATTTCTGTTTTTGCAGGTTCATCTGGACCAGCAATATTGAATATTATCGATGCTACATTTGACAATAACTCCTCAGGAGATGACGGAGGAGCTATAAGTTTGCGTACTGTAACTGCTATTTTAGACAATATTAACGTTCTCAATAACAATGCAGGTGACGGTGTCATTACGACCGCTAATAGTTCTGCAAATCTGACCATTAGTAACTATACTTGTGGGGCAAATTCTGCCCCAGACGGCTGTATTTACCAAAGGTCTGGATCTATAACGGATAATGGCGGCACTGCTACTGGGAGTCCAGTTGATTTATCAGCAATCGCCCTCGACTATGATTGTGGTGTTTATTGTGCAATAGAAGTACCAAGCGTTTGTACCTCTGTCAGTCGAGGTTCTGCTATTTGTGCAGCACCTGGTGTTATCGACCTTAGTGGTGAGGTATGGGAAGATATCAATGGAAACGGCATACAAGAACCAGGAGATAATGGTATTGCCAATGCTTTTGTTTTGCTTTATGACAGCAATGCCAATCTTATTGGTCGGACCAATGCGGATGGCGCGGGAATGTATAGTTTTGTAGACTTACCAGCAGGGTTTTACTATATTGTTTTCACCAATCCTGATACAGTAGCACATCCTAATGTTGCACCAGCCAATGCAGGAACAGAAACTACAGATAGCGACATCACAAATCCAATAACGAATGCTACTGACCTCTTTAGTGCGACGAATACCGACGTTGACGGTGCATTTACTAATGTGGTCTTACCCGTTGAATTAGTCCATTTTACAGGTAAAGAACAAGCAAATACGGTTCAATTAGACTGGATAACAGATAATGAGCGCAACAACGAAGGTTTTGCTATTGAAAGAAAAAATAATACAGAATGGGAAGAAATCGGCTATGTAAAAGGCAGCGGTAATACAGATTCAGAACGTACTTACGCTTTTTCAGATACACATCCAATGGAAGGAAACAATCAATATCGTCTCAAACAAATAGATTTTGACGGTCAATTTTCTTACTCTTCCATTGTTTCAGTTCTTTTTTCTAAAGTTGACAATTCTCTTATTTTTTATCCTAATCCTGTCAAAAATACACTTTCGCTCTCGACAGAAAGCACAACAACTGGCACAGGAACATTGGAAGTTTTTGATTTCTCAGGAAAGCTGATTTATTCTTTAAATCTAAGCTTTTCTAATGGTTTTAATCAAATTTCTTTGAATGCCTCAGACTGGCAATCAGGTGTTTATTTTGCTAAATTACTTTTACCAAATGGAGAGCAACGAATAGGGAAAGTGGTGAAGAAATAGAGAATTTAAAGTTTCATCATATCAATAATGTGAAAGTCTCGACAATTAATTTTGTCGGGACTTTTTTTTGTAGAAAGTAGAAACAAGTAAAAATAGAAAAATCCGTGTCTAATCCGTTCAATCCGTGTTCATCCGTATTCCAATCATATATTCTTAACATTGTCAGAAGAGGAAATTGATATTTCCCCTCCACACATTTCTTTCTCCTAAAAATTCCACTATTTTTGCCAAATGAGCAAAGAGCTATCTAGAAAAGAAATCCACCACGAAATCATCATCGGCTACCGCAAGGTCATCTCCGACCGTTACACCTACGCCAATCTCATTCAAGTCAAAGACATTCCAAAAACCTTCGATGAAGAAAAAATCAGCGCATTTCGCGACTATTTTCTCACCTACCTCTACCCTTCTCCCGAACGCCGTGCAGAGTTAGATAATGCCTTTGAGCAACTCGACGGATACATCAAAAATCCAAGCAAATTACTAAGCATTATCATGGATTCTGCCTCCCTAATCTGGAAATACGGCAGACACCTCCCTAAGATTTTAAACGCAGGATTAAAGACCTTAAAGTCTTTCCGCGCAGGTAATAATTTTGAAGAAAACCTCATCCAAGCCGCCCAAGATTTAGAATTAACCGCGCCTTACTCCAAGTCAGATATTGACGCGATGATTAAATCTCTCTCGCCAACAGAAATCGAGACTTTCATCCAAAATAATGAAGTTCTTTTTGAAAATCTACACGATAGAAAATTAGTCAAAAAGGTAGAAGAAATCGTCGTTGCCCTCATTAAAAAAATGAGAAATCGACCTCAGACTTATTCTGCAACAGAAATCAGAGGGTTGGAGATTGGTTACGAAATCATTCATTTTGGCAATGCCCTCTTCGACCGTCTTAACGAACCTGACCAAAGACTTTTATTAGAGTTTGTTATCGAGAATGAGCGAGAAGAGTTAGAAAAGCTATTTTCTAAAGAGAATTAATTTGCCTATTCCGACCAGAAAAACCATAATTCAAACGTAATTAAAATACTCACAACTAATTAATTATCAGCAAATTAAACAATTCCACCTTTATTTATAAATCGTATTCATCCTTACCTTTTAGTTTCTATCTAGAAAGCAAATCTTCTACCTTCATTTTCTAGTATAAAAATTACCTATATAGTAGACAATATTCTATCGAAAAAATTAAATTGATGCGCGCACGCACATGTGCACGTGATAACATAAATTTTGAAATGTAAAAATAAATCCGCATCATGTTGCATGGATTATTTTACAATTAGACAACGTTCCAGCCAATTTTTAAGTCTCACAGGTCTTCATGTGGAAGAATTTGACCATTTGATACCCACTTTTCATGGCTTATGGCGCAATTTCTATCGGATACACACTATCCAAGGCAAAAAGCGAAAGCTTCCCTTGATGAACCCGATGAAAGACACACCAACACTGCCAAGCTTAGATGAAAAACTGTTCTTTATTTTAGTTTATTTAAAGAATCACAGTCTTCAAGAAATGATGGCAGCTAGTTTTAATTTTACTCAAAGTCAAGCCAGCAAGTGGCAGAAAATTTTACGCCCTTTACTTCAACAGACTTTGGATAAACTTGGAATGCTTCCTTTGCGAGACGGTCATAAAGTTGCCAAAAAGTTAGAAGACATCGGAGCTACTCAATGCTTCCAAGATGCCAGTGAACGCTTAATACAGCGACCTAAAGACCAAGATACGCAAGAACAATTTTATAGCGGAAAAAAAAAGCACACACCGTAAAAAATAACTTCGTTACGGTGCAGTCGCAATTCGTCGTCTATATGAGTCCTACCCATCAAGGCACAATGCATGATAAAGCAATTGCCGATGAAGATGAACTCAAATTTCCTGATGATATTCGACTTTTTCAAGATACGGGCTATCAGGGCTACTGTCCTGAAAATGTACACTTAGTGCAGCCTTTTAAAAAACCGAGAAATGGTGAATTGACGCTACTACAAAAATGGTTTAATCAGTATGTGGCTCAAATTCGTATCACCGTTGAGCACGCGATTAGTGGAATCAAACGTTGTCGATTTGTCAAAGATAAATGCAGACACTTTTGTCAGCAAACTAAAGACCAAATCATCTTAATTGCTACTGGTCTTCATAATTTGAGGGTCTGTAGCCCATTGAGAAAATATAAGGCTCACTTTAAGTGGCGACTAAATGCTCTCGTAGAATAATGTCTAGTAAGTAATTGCTATATGTTTTCACTAATTTTGAGTCAGCAAATCATAAAAATGAACCAAGCCAATATTTTAGACCGCCCAACGTTGTACACCGCCATAGAGCAAAAATGTACAGAAATCGGTTTTACCATGCCGTCAGATGTTTACATTGGTACTTTTCTAAAAACTTTAATTAGTTCAAAACCGCAATCTAATATTTTAGAACTAGGTACGGGCATTGGTCTTTCTTTGGCTTGGATGATTGAAGGTTTGGACGAAAATTCTAAGCTAATAACGCTTGATAATGACCCAAAACTCATCCAAATAAACAAAGAGTTTTTCGGTTCTGACAAGCGCGTAGAAATTGTGTGCTCTGACGGTACGGAATGGATTACAAACTATCAAGGAGAAAAGTTCGACTTAATTTTTGCCGATACTTGGGCAGGAAAATATACCGAAGTCGAAGAGGCTTTAGACTTGGTAAAAGTAGGCGGTTTTTACGTGGTAGATGACATGAGACCACAAGAAGACTGGCCAGAAGGTCATTTCGAAAAGGCAGAAAAATTAATTGCTTATTTGGAGAAGCGAGAAGATTTCTCCCTCACAAAAATGGACTGGTCAACAGGAATAATCCTCATGACTAAAAGATATTAGGTGGAGTTACGAAGTACGAGGGCTAGGTGGTCGATTAAGTCCCTGATAATAAACCATTCAACTAATCAACAAAACAGATTACAGTAAACTTCATTTACGGTGCATCAAAGAAAAATAAACTAACAACAATGAATTTAAATAAATACTCACGCACACTCACCCAAGACGAAACCCAACCAGCAGCCCAAGCCATGCTACACGGTATCGGACTAACCGACGAAGACATGCACAAAGCGCAAGTCGGCATCGTCAGTACAGGCTGGGAAGGAAACACCTGTAATATGCACCTCAATGGCATCGCCGCAGAGGTCAGAGACGAGGTAAACAAAGAAGATTTGATTGGTTTAGTCTTTCATACGATTGGGGTGAGTGACGGGATGAGTATGGGAACATCAGGTATGCGTTTTTCCTTGCCAAGTCGGGATATTATTGCGGATAGTATTGAGACGGTGGTGTCAGCACAATGGTATGACGGTGTAATTGCTGTCGTGGGTTGTGATAAGAATATGCCAGGTGCGATGATGGCATTAGGACGTTTGAATCGTCCTTCGATTTTGTGTTATGGAGGTACGATTAGTCCAGGTTGTCACTTAGACAAAAAATTGGATATCGTCTCGGCTTTTGAGGCATTGGGACAGAAAAATGCGGGGACGATTGACCAAGCGGAATTTAAAGAAGTTATCAAAAAAGCTTGTCCTGGGGCGGGTGCTTGTGGCGGTATGTACACTGCGAATACAATGTCTTCTGCGATAGAGGCAATGGGTATGAGTTTGCCTTACAATTCCTCGATTCCTGCGACGCATCCAGATAAAAAAACAGAACCACAGCGTTTGGCGAAAGCAATGCGTAATGTCTTGGAAAAGAACATTTTACCGCGTGACATTATGACGATGAAGGCATTTGAGAATGCGCTGACCGTCATTATTGCCTTGGGTGGCTCGACGAATGCCGTGCTACACATGATTGCAATGGCGAAGTCGGTCAATGTGCCTTTGACGATTGATGATATTCAACGCATTAGTGATAAAACGCCTTTTATTGCCGATTTGAAACCTTCGGGAAAATACGTGATGCAAGACCTTTTTGATGTAGGAGGCGTGCCTGCGGTGATGAAAAGATTATTGGAAGCGGGTTATTTACACGGTGATTGTATGACAGTGACGGGCAAAACTATCGCCGAAAATTTGGCAGATTGCGCTCCTTTACCTGCCGAGCAAAAAGTCATTGTTCCTTTTGAAAAACCAATTAAGAAATCAGGTCACTTGCAGATTCTCTACGGAAACTTAGCGGAAGGCGGTTCGGTAGCGAAGATAACGGGTAAAGAAGGCATGCGTTTCGACGGAAAAGCCAAGGTTTTTGAAAATGAACAGCAGGCAAACGACGCGATTGCTGACAAAAAAATCAACAAAGGCGATGTCATCGTCATTCGCTACTGTGGACCAAAAGGCGCACCGGGTATGCCCGAAATGTTGAAGCCGACTTCTCTCATCATGGGCGAAGGTCTGGGCAATGATGTCGCGCTTATCACGGACGGTCGTTTTAGCGGCGGTACGCATGGTTTTGTGGTGGGACATATCACGCCAGAGGCGCAAGCGGGCGGTCTGATTGGTTTATTGCAAGACGGCGACGAGATTACTATTGATGCGGATAATAATGTGCTGCACGCGAATATTTCTGAGGCGGAGATTATGCGGAGACGTGGGAAGCATGAGATTCCTGCTTTGCGGGCGACGAGTGGGGCTTTGAGGAAGTATGCTATGTTGGTTAGTTCGGCGAGTGAGGGCTGTGTTACGGATGAGGGGTAGTGACTCTAAAACTTAATTTTTTTCTTTCTTCATAGTTATGCTAAAAATATCTGCATGTGTTAGGTGTAAAAACAAATTAGGAACAATATCTATTCCTAAAAAAGGGATGCATATACACATATGTAAGGCATTTCCCAAAGGGATTCCTGAAGATATTTATCATGGTCCTTCTCGTCATTTTGCAAGTAGAGAAGGTCAGGTAGGTAATTTTTTATTGAGCCCTGACCAATTAGAAGTTTATCATTTAGAAAGAACGATGATAAAAGAAATAATAAGTGAAGAGGAAACAATAAAAGCAGAATGCCTTACTGAGTTTCAAGCTTTGATAAAGAAAGAATTAGAGGCCACTTTCAAATGGGAGAAGGCTATCTTAATTATGGTTTTAAATTCTGATAAAAGGTCAGTAATCATAAAATATCCAGAAAAAAGTTTGCACAATGCAAGAAGCATATTTTTTGTAAGAGAGGACGGTTATGTGGAGAAAAAGTTCATTTATAAAGATATTAAAGCTTACAGGTTAGCAGCTAAACTTCTTCTTATTCAAAATCGACAACATCATAAAAGAACCTTAAAATTAACTCTTTTCTCAAACGGAACTTCGAACTTTGAGTTCACAGATGAACATGATGATTATAATTTATTAGCGGGGGAACATAGTCGCATTCGTTGTAACCTAAATGAAGAACTTTTATCAAAATGGAATCGAGAAGCAAAAAACAAAGATTTAAAAGCAATTTCATACGAGAAAGCAGAGAAAGTTCTTACCAAAATTCATGATGAATATGAAAAATATGGAATATCACTGCCTTTAAGTAATAATCATATTTCACTAATATTTGAAGAGAAAGGTTATTTATTTTTGAGAAGTCAAATTAATAAATTAAAGTTTTTGATTCGACTTAGATTGATGCTGATGTGTCTGCAAAACTTTAATGATTAGCATGTAATCCAAGAATAACATTTAGCCCCATGTTCGTGCGATTTTTAAAAATCGCGTACGCATCGGACTCCGGACTTAGTCCGGTTTAACAAAAAAAAGTAAACAACACACAAAAAAGCTTTGATACTAAAATAACTTAACACAGCCCCGCCGGACTAAGTCCGGAAACCAATGCGTACGCGACTGTCACAGTCGCACGAACGTATCAGGGAAAAGAAGTTCAACAAAACAAATGTTCCTAACAGACAAACCCTACCTCTCCCCATTCCTCCAAAAAACAATAAAAGCCAACAACTACAAAATAGTAGCCACCAAAGCAGCCAAAACGCTAATAAAAGACGATTCCCTAAACTGGATAAGCGAAGAAAAAGCAATATCCACACTTAAAAATCAACCACAAACACGGCTATACTCCAACTCTGAAAACGCCTTAGCTTGGATTGAAACACACTGGGGAGACAGTGAATTAGCACAGCAAATCAAGGTCTTGAAAGACAAGTTGCAGTTCAGAGAATTGATAAAAGATTTGTTTCCAGACTTTGGTTTTAAGAAGATAAAATTGGAGGACATTCAATCCTTATCGGCGGAGGATGTCTCCTACCCTCTTGTCATAAAACCAGCAGTCGGATTTTTCAGTATTGGCGTCCATATCGTACAGGATGCCGCAGATTGGGAACAGGCAAAAAGGGAATTAAAAGCAGAAAAACTGCAAAGTATTTTCCCGAAAAATGTATTGGATACCACGTATTTTATCATCGAGGAATTTATCGAAGGAGAAGAGTTTGCCATAGATTATTACTACGATAGCGAGGGAAAAGTTGTAGTGTTGAATGTTTTGCATCACATCTTCTCGTCGGGGAAAGATACGAGCGATAGAGTCTATTCGACCTCAAAAGAAATCATTACACAGTACAAAACGGAACTGGAAGTCTTCCTGACTAAAATCGGAAAACCTTTAAATCTAAGGAATTTCCCTGCGCATGCGGAGGTCAGAATTGACAAACAAGGAAAAATCGTTCCTATCGAAATCAATCCCCTGCGATTTGGTGGATTTTGTACGACGGGTGATGTGTTGGGCGTGACTTTAGATTTTAATTCCTACCAATGCTTTTTTGAGAATAGAAAACCAGATTGGGATAAGATATTTGCAGGTAAGGAAGATAAGATTTTTAGCATCGTTATTTTGGATAATAGTACAGGCATTGCGGCGGCGGATATTTTGAGTTTTGATTATGATGCGCTGGCGGCTGGTTTTGAGAAGCCAGTCTTGGTGCGAAAATTGGATATTAAAAAGTATCCTGTTTTTGGCTTTGTCTTTACGGAAAGTAGTGTGGATAATCGAGGGGAATTGGAGGAGATTTTGGTTTCTGATTTGAGGGAGTTTATAAACATACAGTAAGTCTAAGAATAACTTGCTAAGTAACG
>CAZQTE010000102.1:0-14933 GCA_964595615.1 uncultured Saprospiraceae bacterium | reverse complement strand
CCCGTAAAAATCCCCATTGGGTCTCTATCTCCTTCTACATTCGAACTAATCACACCTGGCTGCCCAAATGGATTTCCATTAGAAGCAACAGAGTTATCCACACTATTTTTAAAACGATAATAATCTTCGGACATCTGAATAAAAGTAGAAGTAATCGTATCTCCAGGATTAAAACTATAATTCGTTCCAAAAACTGAAATCTCACTTTCCAACAACTCATCATCTACCACAAAATCTTGCTCTACATCAGGAATTGCACCTACCGCTAAAATGAAGCGATAAAAATTTGCCACATCTAAATCATCTGTCGTGTAAGTCAATACACGCGCCGCCGTATCGACATCCGTAAAAGGCTCGAATTCAATGACTAAACTATCAATTGGTGTCTGAGGCATTATTTTCGTCTTACTGGTAATAAGCTCCCCTTCTGAAGTCTTAATTTCTAATGAAAATTCAGACTCAAAATCCTCTGGTACAATCTCACTAGACGAGTAATTAAATAACTTTCCTGTGAAAGGATTAAAAGCAAAATCATTTGCCAAAGTTACCGTTTCATTTCCATATTTGATATTAACTTCTGCGCCTTCTTCTAATAGATTTGTCAAAAAGCTTTCGTCTAAATCACCAAATGAACTAAAGAAACCGTCACTTTTAGTCAACAATAAAGTAAAAGGTAAACCCGGTTCTAAATAGCATTCCACGACAGTCTGACGCTCATACTCAGGCAATTCTAATTCGATTTCTTTCTCCAAATCACAAGACGCAAAGACAAGTGCGACAAGAAGCAGAAAGTATATATTTACAATTTTCATATTATATTCATTTTTAAAATTCGTCAAATGCTACTGGCAAAAAATAACCAATAACACAATAACCAATAACAAACCTTAGTAACGACGAAATAATGACTCCGTCATTTGGGCAGTGTATAATTTTTCTCAGTTTTGGCTTCAAAGCGCGATAATTGTTAATACTTTGAGCGATTTGAAGTGAAAAATGAGGAAAATTTGACCTGTCCAGATGACGGACTTATTGTTTTGTCGTTACTTAAAACTTAAAATTAAAAGTTGCCGAAGGCAAGACAGGGAACAATGAAACTTGTTTCGCTGCTACGCGTTCTGGAATTTGAAAAGAAACGCCTCCTGTTTCTACTTCTCTAAATTCTGGTTCTAAGAAAACAAAGAAAGCATTTCGACGGTCATAGGCATTGAATGCGCTGAGAGTCAAATCACTCTCTCCCCATTTTGGAAAGAACTTGATAATAAAACTCAAATCTAGTCTATGGAAAGGCGCTAAACGTACATTATTTCTGTCACCATAAACGGGCACAACCGCCTGAAATTCTGTTCCTCCAACATCCTGCAAAACAGTACGTCCCGATGGCAACCAAATCAAATCTCCCGAACCATACACCCAAGATGCTGAGGCTGAAAGACGTTTATTGATCTCGTATAAAGCCACCACAGAAATATCGTGACGACGGTCATAGCGAGGAGAAAAATAAGCTGTTCCTTGCCCAAAAGTTTCATTCGGGTCAACAGTCTGAAAATCACCTAAACGAGTCAATGCTAAAGTATATCCAATCCAACCAGTCAGTTTTCCTTCTTTCTTTTCAACCCCAAGTTCCATCCCGTAAGCAAAGCCTTTTCCGATAGCAAAGTCACCTTCTAAGTCCGCGTTCGCAAATAAATTTGCGTAGTCCACAAAATCAACTTGATTACGTAGTTTTTTGTAATAATACTCATTTGTCAAGAAGTATTTCTTGCCCAAAAGCAAAGAAAAACCTGCGGCAACTTGATCACTCTGTTGTGGTTCTATCGTCTGTGTTGAAGGATACCAAACATCAGTTGGCAAAGCAAATCCAGAAGAACTCACCAAGTGCAAATATTGATTCATGCGCGCGTAACTCGCCTTGATAGACAGCTTTTCTGTTGCTCTAAAAACGGACGCAACACGTGGTTCTAAATTCACATAAGTCGCACCGTCATTAAAGAAAGAAGACAAACGCAAACCGCCATTTATAGTCAATCGTTTACTTGGAGAATATTCATCAGAAAGATAAATCGCTGCCTCTGTTCCGTCATAATCTTGCCCCGCTTCAAAAGAAACTTCACCATCATCACTTCCTGCTTTTAAACGTCCCACTTCAAATTGATGATAAGTAGCTGAACCTCCAAATTTCAAGGTATGCTTATTACTTAGGTTGTAATAAAAATCTTGTTTCAAGGTCATATCACGGATACTCGACCCAATATCAAAAGAAAAGCCAGTTACGACATTGCTGATGTTGTATTTATAATCAGAAAATGTCGCTGTGGTATTGGCAAAAAGTCTTGGATTAAAGACATGATTCCAACGTGCGGTACCTGTCGCATTTCCCCAATTAAAAGAAAAATCGAAAAGGTCACTATCAAAACCAAACTGGTCACGCCCAAAATAACCACTCAAGTAAATGCGGTCTTTATCGCTCAGAGTATAGTTTAATTTTGTATTCAAATCGTAAAAACTGTAATCAGGAATTAGGTTCGCATCAGGATTATCAGCATTGCTTTTATTTATCGCTCTTGTAAAAATATCTACATAAGTTCGACGACCTGAGACCATAAAAGACGCTTTATCTTTCACTATTGGACCTTCTAAAGTCAAGCGAGAAGAAATCAATCCTAAACCACCAGAACCTGAGAATTTTTTATTATTTCCTTCTTTCAGTTTGACATCAATCACAGAAGATAAACGTCCACCATATTCTGCTGGAAACCCGCCTTTATACAATTTTAAATCCTTGACAGCATCTGTATTAAATGTACTAAAGAAACCAAAAAGATGATTAGGATTATAGACAATGGCTTCATCTAACTCAATCAAATTTTGGTCACTACCTCCACCACGCACAAACAAACCCGTCGAACCTTCTGAACCAGAAGGAATACCTGGTTTTAATTGAATAGTCCGTAAAATATCACTCTCCCCTAATAGCGCAGGTAACAACTTCGCTTCACGTGTAGTTACTGTTTCTACACTCATTTCGGTAGAGTTCAATTGCTCTCCAAAGGAGTTTGCTTTGACGATAACTTCTTCTAGATTAACACCTGTCCCGAGTGAGATATTTATGGTTTGGTCTTTATCAGGAACGATGTTTTGTTCTTGTTTTTGAAAACCGATATAGCTGAATTGTACTGTTACTTCTGTACTATTCTGCGGGACAGAAAGAGAGTAAAATCCATACTCATTCGTCACGGTTCCTTCGCCTGATTGAGCAATTAGAACGGTTGCGCCGATGAGTGTCTCACCTGTTTCTCCATCAGCGACGGTACCGCTAATTGTAACTTTATCGCTTTGAGCTGTCAATCCCGTCAGGAATAACAAACCAACAAAAAGTAATGTGATTTTTCTTATCATTTTTATTTTTTTTCAATTTCTGATAAATCAGATAAAACAGTCTTTTAAAAACTGCAAAAGTATTTAATGGAACAGCACTTCTACAACGTTTTTCTTTCAACAGTAGTTTTTATTCGATGAAATAACTTTATTCTTTGTCGTACTTGTGTGATTTTTTCCAAATGGGAGAAATATTTCGTAAACTTGTGTTTGACTTCGGTCAAAAATTACTAGCAATGAGAAAACTGTTTACAAAAAAAGACCAATTATGCTCTCTGAATTAATAGAACAAGTAGGCTCTTTCACCTTCTCTGGAAGAATGATGCTTTTAGGCGTTATTACGGTATTTATGCCTTTGAGTGCTATGACCTTTTTCTTTTATAGTCTTGATAAGAAAGAAAAAGATTTTGGTAAAGCATTACGTGATATGGGCATTCAATCTAGCCGAAAAGTCCGTGACACTTACCGCGCAGGACATTATCTATTGCCTGTTTTCTTCGTGAGTTTCATCTGTTTCCTATCTATGTTTTTTATCCTTTTTGCTGAGAATTTTCTAGCAATTAATGGAGATAGTTTATTATTAACAGGAGCAGATTTTGGTATGGGAGACAATCAATTTTTGATGCGCCAAAGCGCTGTTGCTATTGGTTATGCATTTTTAGGTGGTTTCATCTGGTCTGCTACTAACATTGTGCGTCGCTTGATAGAATACGATTTATCGCCAAATGTTTACTATACAGCAGGAATTCGTATCATTTTAGCAGCGACTGTCTCCGTAACGCTATCTTTCTTATTACCTGATTTGACTGAAAATGCACTGCCAGCTATTTCTTTGTTAGCAGGTATGTTTCCTGAACGTGTATTGAATTGGTTTATTGATAGATACAAAAACTTTATTGACGGTGATCGTATTTTAGATAAGCAAATGGCAATTGAAAATATTGAAGGAGTGAGTGTTTCGCATAAAGAAAGACTACGCGAAATTGGTATTGATAATGCACAGAATTTAGCAGAGACAAGCTTCTTACAATTATTGATTAAAACACCATTTGAGACACGTCAATTATTAGATTGGATTGGTCAAGCCAAATTGGTTATCTATGCAAAAAGCAATACAGATGCTTTACGCGATATTGGAATTCGTTCTGTTTTTGATTTTTTTAAAGGAGACAAAGACAAGGTGATTTTACAAGATATTGCCGAAAGTCGTGGCATTGACCCTGCTATGATGGGCTTAATTTATGAACATATTGTTAACGATGAAGGTATTATTGCTTTGTATAATTTTCAACGTAAAATGAATTTGCCTGACGGGAATTAGTTGTGTTTAAGACATGAAAATTGAAAAGCCACTTTGCATTATTTGTAAAATGGCTTTTCTATAAATAATATCCCTTGTATCGATGCTTTATTCTTTAAACGATCCTAAGTAGTAAGTCAAACCAATTACGATAAGTTGGCGCGAATAATTTCTCGCCTGTTGCTTTTTAAAAATTATTCCGTAGCTGGGCTATGCAAGAATTTTTAAAAAACAACAGACAAAAAATTCCCTCACGCGAACTTATCACAATTAGCTTGACTTACTACTAAATACAACAGCCTTCAATTTTTTACTTCGTGTTCTTATATCTGACTGCACGAATGTGAGTTAAAACATTTTATTAAAATTCATATTTGATATTTTAAAAATAAGTCATCTAAAAAATACCAACTTATCGGTAGATATCTAATAGACAATAGTCCTAATTTTGTATTTAGAAAAAAAGAATAAGTTTTATATAATTAAAAACCTATCTATTTTTTGCCTTCCTATTTTTCTGAAAAAAATAAACAAACAGTTCCACGAAGTGAGAAAATGCGTTTGATGAAGAATTTTGCGTGAGCAAAACTCTTCATCAAAAACGCGATGTCACTTTCCTATCCTTTTTCCTGTCAAAATAAATTGTATTCGCTATGGGTGAATACTGTCTTTCTTATTTCCTGTTTTAAAATAATTGGTTCTCCGTCAAATCGTGTGAAAGTGACATAAAAAAAATAAAAAACTAAGTAATTATTTGATTTTAGCTTTTTCTTTTTTTCCTGTCACACGATTTGACGAAGAACGAAATAATTTTTGGATTGGTCTAATCATTCTAAAGAATGCAATTGATAATACTTAGTAAAAGTGATTTAATAAATTGAGCCATAATGCGTAGTAATTTTTTCTTCTAAGAAATTCAAAAAATCGTTGCATAGCAGGGCTACGGAACTACTTTTTTGTGTTTTTTAGACGGAAAAAGAACAAGTATAATGGCTCAAGTTATTGAATTACTTTTACTTATAGTTTCGGTACAAACTAAATCTCTAAGAATCTCTTTAAAATTTACCGAAGCTTGAGTATGTCAAAAGCTAATTTTGAATAAATATTATCAGTCTTTATTATACGAATCGAGTTTACTTTAACGAAAATTACACAATCTAATGACACGAGTGGCCCACCTTCTTATGGCCGCCCTCTGCTTTTGTACCTTAGTACTTTCTGCCCAAACGACTTGGACAGGAACAACGGATAACGATTGGAGTACGGCGAGCAATTGGTCTAATGGCATTCCAGCAACAGGAAATGACGCAACTATCCCTCTCGGAAGTATGGCAGCCCTGACTTTGACCGCCAATACTGTTTTTGATTATGACATCAACAATCAAGGAGAACTAACAATTGATTTAGCAGGTTTTAACCTCAACAATAATGGTCTCTTTCTAAATGACGCTAGTGTTGAAATTAGCGGTAGCGGTACTTTTTCCAATCTTAATAACGTTACAAATAACGGTGACTTTATTGTTAATTCTATTTTTACCAATTCCTTTTCTGGTACATTGATAAACATGGGAACAATGAATCTCAATTCAACAGTTATTAATTTCTCTGATATTGAAAATTTAGGGGAATTGAACTTGAATGGAGATCTAGATAATGGAGGAACTATTAATAATCGACCTACTGGGACTTTAACCAATAATGCCAATCTAGATAACTTAGGAGGCTTTGTGATTAATAACGAAGGAACGATAATTAATGCCCTCAATTGGAGTAATTTTGGTGAATTCAACAATAGTGATACATTACAAAATCTAAGCATTTTCTTAAATGATGGTGCTGGAGTTTTGAATAATGTGTCAACAGGAATCGTATTAAACGAAAACCGTTTTACCAATCAAAATACAATTAGTAATGAGGGAAGTTTTGTAAATACTTCTTGTAATACTTTCATAGGACAAGATGGAAGTACGACTACAAATGTAGGAGCAGGAGTATTTACTAATAGTGGTATTTTGTATCAATTGGGAACTGCCACCGTAAATATTACGACAGGAACAGGAATTGTTCTAACTGAAGCAAATGAAATTGCTGAACCAAATATGGTCTGCTTTTCAAATATAACTGTTGATTTAGATGCTGACGGATTATATTCTTTGACTTTAAATGAAGTAGATAATGGAAGTACTGTTGGTTACTGTACTATAGCCAGTCGTATTCTTTCACAATCAAATTTTACTTGCGAAAATATAGGTGACAATACTGTCACTCTCACGATAACGGACGGATTAGGGACACCAAATACCTGCCAAACTATTGTAAACGTTAGAGACAATACGCCTCCGACGCTCTCTTGTCCGTCCGACATTTTAATCAATTTGAATCCTGGAGATTGTAATGAAGCTATTAGCTATGATGTACTGAGTGAAGACAATTGTGTTTTTACTCTAGTACAATCTGATGATAGTGGATTTACCTCTGGCGATGTTTTTCCTGCCGGAACAACTGTACAAACTTATAAAGCAGAGGATGGTAATTTTGATGTAACTTGTAGTTTTTCAGTTACTATAAATGGTTTGCCAGCAAATCAGGCGATGTTTTGTAACAATCAGTTAAATGTTTCTTTGGATGAAAATTGCCATTATACTTTTACTCCAAATGTCATGTTGTCTGGTCCACAGGTATGCGATGCTATTTACACTATTGAAATCAATGATGTTCCTCAAACAGCTATTGATGAAACCTATATTGGACAAAACTTAATGGTAAGTGTTATTCACATTGAGACAGGAAATTCTTGTTGGGGAAATGCATTAATTGAAGATAAGTTAGCTCCTGAAATTCATGATTGTAATGATTTCATTTCTAACTGCTTAGAGAATACTGACCCAATTTCTGAAGGAGGAATTGTACCTGAGCCAACTTATGAAGATTGCTCAGAATACTACAGCTTCTATATAGATGAAGTAATTCAAGGAACTTGTGAGGATACTTATTCTAGTATCATTAATCGTACTTGGACTGTAACAGATATTTTTGGATTTAGTAACACTTGCCTTCAAGTTATTACTGTTGAGCGTATTACATTGAGTAATAGCACCCCTGCATGTCCTGCTGATTTTATTGTGGAATGTATATTGGGTGAGGAAATGGATTTTTCACCTGAAAATACAGGTTACCCTAGTTTGACGTATAATGGGACTACTTATGCCTTAGATGAAGATAGTGACGATGCTTGTGATATAGCTGTTAATTACTCAGATAATGAGATGAATGTATGTAATGGTTCAAGGAAAACCATGCGTACTTGGTCTATTTATAATTGGTGTGAACCTCTTGGTCCAGGAAATCCTTTCACTTGTACTCAAGTTATAGAAATTACGGATAACACTGCTCCAGTAGTTATGACACCCACAAATTTTACGGTAAGTGTAGGAGATGACTGTCAGGCAATTTTCGAAATTCCACCAGCAGAATATGAAGACTGTTCAAATGAAATTACTTGGAATACATTAACATCTCTGGGTATTATCGAGGGAAATGGTGGTACAGTTCCTAGTCCTGGATTTAGCATTGGTACTGAAACAATTTTTTACATAGCAACGGATGACTGTGGAAATACTTCAATGGATTCTATAGAAGTAACAATTACTGATGAGCTTGTCCCTATTGCCGTGTGCCATTTTGATGTACAAGTTATGTTGAGTGGTGGTACAGCAGAAGTTACAGCCAATATGATTAATAATGGGAGTACTGATAATTGTTGTTTAGAGAGCATTTTGATTGCTCGAATGGATGATAATTGTGGAAATCCAGATGATTTACTTTTTGGAGAATCTATTGGTGTCTGTTGTGAAGATGTAGGACAAGAAACTTTGGTAGTTTTAGAAGTTATGGATTGTTATGGAAACGAAAATTTCTGTATGGTTCCTGTTGTTGTCGGAGATAATGATATGCCTACGATTGAGTGTCCCCTAGATTTGACTTTGGAATGCGATGAAGATATTAACGATTTAGGTCTAATGACAGGAGAAGCAATCGGAAATGACGATTGTGGTGAAACAACTATTTCCTATGAGGATGAAGGTACCGTAACTTGTGAAGGAGGACTTACTATAAGAACTTTTACTACAACAGATGATTTTGGAAACTCTGCTAGTTGTATCCAAATGATTACTGTACTAGGAACGGAACCTGTAACACAAGCTCATATCACTTGCCCCGCAGATTATGATGCCGTAGGTTGTACGCCAAATGTTGAATCCACAATAACAGGTGAACCAACTTTTGATTTACCCGCTTGTGCACAAGTATCTGTTGATTATTCAGACGTGATTTTACCTGGAACGGGAGATTATTGTATGAAAATTACACGAACTTGGGTGATTACAGATGTATGCTACTTTGATGGAAATCCAGCAAATGGTGGATATTTTGAGTGCATCCAATCTATTTTTATCGGGAATAGTGAAGCACCAACACTTAATTGTCCGACTGCTTCTATGCCGATATGTAGTGATAATGGTTCTTGCGAAGCAAGCAATGTAGATTTATCTATCGAAATATCTGATGATTGTACACCAGAGGAAGATTTACAAATCTTTTGGATTGTAGATATTTTTAATGATGATGTCGAAGATATAGGACTTGCCGCTTCGGGGATTGGACAAAATACGACAAATACTTACCCTGTTGGTTCTCACGAGATAACTTATACTGTAAAAGATGCTTGTGGTAATTCTACTTCTTGTTCATTTCCATTTTTAATTAGTGATTGTGGAAATCCAAGTCCTGTCTGTCCAAATGCTATCAATATCGAATTGGCAGCTGATGCAACAGTAACGCTTAACGCTTCACAAATCAATATGAGTAGCACGACAGATGTTTGCTCTGATAATACATATTTGACAACATCTTTCTCGATAGATATCGATGATACCTCTCGTACATATTCTTGTGCAAATGTAGGTCCAGCAAATATTTTGACTATTTATGTAACTGATCCTGAAGGAAATCAAGGTTCGTGTACAACTACTATTGAAGTACAAGATAATATGAATATATGCCCAAGTAATCTAATGATTGCAGGTGCAGTAGCGACTGAACAAGGTGAAATGGTCGAACAGGTAATGGTCGAAGTGGAAGGTATTGAAATGATTGAAACTTCAACGGATGAAGTAGGACATTATGAATATGAAAATGGTGCTTTTGGACAAGATTATTCTTTGACGCCACAAAGCGCAGATGATTGGGGTAATGGTATTACAACATGGGATATTATTCCAATTAGAAAGCATATTTTAAATACAGAACCACTTAATAGTCCTTATCAGCTTATTGCTGCAGATGTGAATAATAGTGGAACAGTTACAACTGCCGATGCCATTATTTTACGCAGTTTTATTTTACAGTTAACGACTGAATTTCCAAACAATACTTCTTGGAGATACGTCGATGCAGATTACGCTTTTCCTGAACCAACAAACCCTTGGTTAGAAACTTTCCCAGAAGAAGTTAATCTTCAAACACTTTCTGAAGATGCAATGCAAAACAATTTCATTGCAGTGAAAATTGGAGATATGAATGGCACAGCATCGACGAACGGTTTAATTGGAGAGAATAGTGATGAACGTAGTAGCGATAATTTCAACTTAAGAATTACTGACCGAGACTTGATTGCAAACGAAGAGTTTACCATCGAAATTTTTCCAGAAGATTTAGAAAAGATATACGCATATCAAATGACTTTTGATTTTGATGCAAATGAACTTGAATTTATCTCATTGGAACAAGGAGAAGGACACCAGCGATCAAACTTCGGATTAAGACTCTTGGATGAGGGCGCGATAACATGTAGTTGGGACAAAACTCTTTTGAACACTTTGAACACTAATGGACCCCTATTTTCTGTAAAATTCCGTGCGCGGAATGCCACTGTATTGAGTAAAGTTTTGAACGTAAGTTCGCGCTTTACTCAAGCATTGGCTTATACCGAAAATGGTGAAGCAATGAACATACAATTGAATTTTATTGATGAAAATGGACAAGATATGGTAGCAGATAATTTTGCTCTATACCAAAATCGTCCTAACCCTTTTCGTGAAACAACACAAATTGGTTTTAACTTACCTATGGAAAGTGAAGTTTCTTTAAAAGTTTTTGATGCCGCAGGAAAGTTAGTGAAATCAATCAATCAAAATGCAATAGCAGGATATAATCAAATCACTCTAATGTCGGCAGATTTGCCAGTGCATGGTGTGTTGTACTACGAGTTAGTAACGCCAACACATAAAGCAACTAAAAAGATGATTTTGACGAAATAGGAAATTAAGTTTGAATGTTAATTCACATCGAGTCCAGCTATTCAAACTTATTTCCAAAAGAACTTTAGTAACTCGGTTTTTGGGATTTTGTCCCTCTCTGTGCAAATGGAGAGGGACTTTTTTATTTCACTTTGAGTTGTTGACCTTTACGAATCACATTGTTTTCTAAGCCATTTAAAGCCATGAGTTCTTGAACAGACAAACCATACCGACGAGAAATATTATACAAAGTATCTCCTGTCACGACTGTATGGTAAATGGCGTTATCCACAGGAGGTCTGTTATTTGTTGGAGTGTTAGTGTTTGTTGGAGGATTGTAAATTGGGTCTGGCGTACTTGGTGAATTATTGACAGGTTGGTCTGGAACAACTGGAGGTGCAGATGGTGGTTCTGGATAAAAATCTTTACCACGTTCGCCTGTGTCACTCGTCAAGACTGGGCGACGACCTCCTGTAATTGGAGGTAAACCGTCCGTTTCCTCATTGTCATTTATTGTTGTCGCATCTGGTCTACTATCAGGTCTATTGCCTGGGCGCGGTACGGGTTCTGCTACCACAGGTCTTGGGTCACTTACTTTTTTGGAAGTTTTTGCGGCACGACTAGCTGGGACTTTCCAACCACGCAATTTAATTTTTTCGTTAAATTTCGGTTCTTGTCCGTCAGCTATTCTATTACGTTTACGTAATTTCTCTTCCTTGACTCCATACAATTGCGCGACATCATATAAAGACTCTCCCGCTTGAATATAATGGTATTTTTTTTCGCCTCTAAAGCTATTACGCTTTGGTTGCAAATAAACGCGTTCGTCACGTTGTAAGCGTTGATTTGGACTTGTTAACTCTTCGTTGTAGCGTAAAATTTTATTAAGTTTTGCATTAACGCGATCAGCTAATTGCTGAGGAGTTTCATTTGCTTGTGCTAAAACTAATTTGACATCATTATTCAAAATAACTCCGACCTGTGACTCTTGATAAGACTCACTATTATTGTCCACAATGACATCATTTGCATTCATGCGGTCATATTGATTGAGATCTAAAGCTTCAATCAATTTTATCAATTTTTGTGCATAGGTAGCTGAAGTTGCATAGCCTGCTTTCTTTAAACCATGTGCCCAACGCTTATAATCATAAGGGTTTAAACGAAAAAGAAAATCGTAACGTGGATTGTCACGTAGAAAGTCAGAATGTGCAATAAAAGAGCTCTCAGGATTTTTATAAACTCGAAAACAACTTTCTCTCAATTTTCCATTTGCATCATAGTCATCATCCTTATGAAAATATTTTTTTCCCTTCCAACGGTCTCCCCCACACTTAATACCAAAGTGATTTTTCGCACGATTTGACAATGTACTCGTACCCGCACCAGATTCTAAAAGACCTTGTGCTAATTTGATACTTGCAGGTACTCCTGCACGTTCCATTTCGGAAATAGCAATATCTTTATATTTATCAACATAAGCGTACTGCTTAGCTGATTGCGCAAAAGCACTAAGAGAAATCGCGCAAAAAAGAAAAACTAATAAATGTCTCATGCTTGGAATTATTTTTCCTCGTGAATTTTTCATAGTTTTTTGGGTTTTTATTGACAATGAAATACGAGTTTATTATCTGTAATGTTCAATCTATTGACAAAAATACGAATAAACTTGTTTTATATCAGCAAGGACGAAAAGATACCCCGATTAAGTTACAAACGCCGTTCGGTCTTATATTATTTTTAACAGATATGAAGAGAAAGGAAAAGTGTTGAAAAATACTTACTTTCACCCAACAAAACCAAATTTAAAAATGGCAAAACACCTCGAAACAGGCGTATTAGGAGAAGCGGCGGCTGTGCAATATTTACGTGATGCGGGCTATGAAATCTTAGAAACCAACTGGCGACATAGTCGTGCAGAAATTGATATTATTGCCAAAGAAGGTGAAGTTTTAATTTTCGCAGAAGTCAAAACACGCCGTAGTGATTTTTCTCCACCACAAGCTTCTGTTACCGTTAAAAAACAAAAACTATTGACACGTGCTGCGCGAGGATACATGGAAATGGTCAACCATAATTGGCTTTTTCGCTTCGATGTCTTTGCGATTCATTTGGTAAATGAAAATGATATTCGGATTGAACACTTAAAGGATGCTTTTTTCCCTGGTTTGTCCTAAAATATTCCCTTTTTCTAACAAAGAACCAGAATTACGGTTTAAATTTACGTTTTTAAGAAAGAGCAGACCAATAACTGCCAACTATCAACTGTCAACTAACAATATGAGCGACGAAAAAATAATATTCTCCATGTCTCGGGTCAACAAGACCTTTCCTGGAGCGAATACCCCAGTTTTGAAAAATATTTCCCTATCTTTTTTCTATGGTGCAAAGATTGGTGTATTAGGTCTTAATGGTTCGGGTAAATCTACTTTGCTTAAAATCATAGCAGGAGAAGACAAAAATTTCCAAGGTGATTTATATTTTGATGGAGAATACAAGATTGGTTTCTTAAAACAAGAACCTGAACTGGACGAAACAAAAACTGTTCGCGAAGTAGTCGAAGAAGGCGTGCAAGATGTTGTTAATTTGTTGAAAGAATATGAGGAAATTAACCTCAAGTTTGCAGAACCCATGACAGACGATGAGATGAATAAACTCATCGAAAAACAAGGAGAACTCACCGAAAAATTAGACCATCATAATGCATGGGAATTGGATAATCGCCTCGAAACTGCAATGGAAGCACTCCGTTGTCGTGAGGGAGATATTCCCGTAAATGTCCTTTCTGGTGGTGAACGCAGACGTGTAGCATTATGTCGTTTATTATTGAGCAAGCCTGATATTCTACTTTTGGATGAGCCTACTAACCACTTGGATGCGGAAAGTGTCGATTGGTTAGAGCAATATTTACAAAATTTCCCAGGGACAGTTATTGCGGTGACGCACGACCGTTATTTCTTGGACAATGTAGCGGGCTGGATTTTAGAATTGGATAGAGGTCAAGGTATTCCTTGGAAAGGAAATTACTCTTCTTGGCTAGACCAAAAAGAGAAACGTCTGGAGCAAGAAGAGAAGCAAGAAAGTAAGCGTCGTCGTACTTTGAAACGAGAGTTGGAATGGACGCGTATGAATTCTAAAGCGCGTCAAGCGAAAGGAAAAGCGCGTTTGAATGCTTATGAAAAATTAGCGGACGAAGATAGTTTAGAGCGCGATAAGAAATTAGAGTTGTATATCCCGCCAGGACCACGTTTGGGAGATACAGTCATTGAAGTCAATGGTATCTCGAAAGCTTATGGCGATAAATTATTGTACGAAGATTTATCTTTTGCTATTCCTCGTAATGGTATCGTTGGTATTATCGGAGCGAATGGTGTCGGAAAGAGTACTTTGTTCCGTATTATAATGGGACAAGAAACGGCAGATAAAGGTGATGTCAAAATTGGTGAAACAGTACACCTTTCCTACGTTGACCAAACACACGAAGACCTCAAACCAGAGAAAACTATCTATGATGTAATCTCAGGAGGTAATGATAATTTGGTTATCGGAAATGTTACTTTAAATTCTCGTGCATATATCAGCCGATTCAATTTTGGAGGTTCAGACCAAGGGAAAAAAGTAGGTGTCCTATCAGGTGGAGAGCGTAATCGCGTTCACTTAGCGATGACTTTAAAAGACGGCGGAAACGTTATTCTTTTAGATGAGCCGACGAATGATATCGATATCAATACTTTGCGTGCATTAGAGGATGGTATTTTGAATTTTGCGGGCTGTGTGATTGTAATTTCCCACGACCGTTGGTTCTTAGACCGTATTGCGACACACATTATTGCATTTGAAAATAACTCAGAGGTAACTTTCTTTGAAGGCAATTACTCTGATTATGAAGCGGCAAGAAAAGAACGTTTGGGTGATGTAGCACCGACACGCCCACGCTTTAAGAATGTGATTAATAG
>CAZQTE010000101.1:0-15047 GCA_964595615.1 uncultured Saprospiraceae bacterium | reverse complement strand
ACTCTTGGCGCAGATTACTCTTTCGGAAATTCACTCTATTTTAACGCAGGTTTCCTATACAATAGCAACGGCGCAACGACAGGAAACATCTCACAATTATTCACCTTCGACCTTTCCTCTAAAAATTTGTATCCTTACAAATACGCGACTTTTTTAGCGGTCAGCTACCCAATTTCACCCTTGATGAATGGCAATTTAGCATTCATCTATAGCCCGTCTGAAGCACAAGCACTTTTCATCAACCCAACATTTACCTATTCCATTAAAGAAAACTGGGACGTAGATTTTGTAGGGCAATTAGCCTTTAATGATGAAGGAGAATTGGGTTATCGCAGTCCTGTTCAAGCCTTATTTTTACGTTTTAAGTTTAGTTTTTAAAGGTACGGGGAACTTCAGTTCCCAAGGTCAAAATCAAGAAAGGTTTTGATTAGAAAACTTTTCCCTATTTTGCAGGCGTAATTTCTCATTCAAACAAAACGAAATGAAAAAAATAATACGCCTGCTTGGAGTTTTTGCCTTGATATTGATGCCTGTTTTTTTAATGGCAAAAGGTGGAGATACAACTGCCCCGATACCTCTAATTACAAATGATGCCGTTGTCTTAGGTATTCTTATTTGTCTACTAGGCTTAGTTTTTTGGACAGATACATTGCCTGCATTCAAAGGTTTCTACAAGATTGTTCCGACACTTTTATTGTGTTATTTTTTACCCGCCATACTCAATTCCGCAGGTATTATCTCTGGAGAACATTCCAGTTTATATCACATGGCTTCACGTTATTTGCTACCAGCTTCATTAATTTTGCTCTGTATTAGTATTGATTTTGAAGGAATAAAAAATTTAGGTCCTAAAGCATTAATTATGTTTTTTACCGCTACAATAGGAATTATAGTTGGTGGGCCTATTGCTCTTTTATTTATTTCTTACGTCGCACCTGGAGTTATTGGTAATGTTACGCCAGATGAACTATGGCGTGGACTATCAACGATAGCTGGTAGTTGGATTGGCGGAGGAGCTAATCAAACAGCTATGAAAGAAATCTATCAAGTAGGTGACATCTTTTCATCTATGGTTGTCGTGGATGTTATTGTAGCTAATATGTGGATGGCAGTTTTACTTATTGGTGCGCGGATGTCTGACAAAATTGATGATGTATTAAAAGCAGATAATACTGCAATTGAAGATTTAAAAAATCGAGTAGAAAATTATAGCGCAAGTATAGCACGTATTCCCACAACAACTGATGTTTTTAAATTACTTTCTGTTGCTTTTGGTGGTGTTGCATTGGCTCATTTTGGTGCTGATGTAATCGCTCCTTTTATGGAAACTTTTAAAGCGACTTTAGAAGATTTGAAATTAACCTCATTGATGTCTAAATTCTTTTGGATGATTGTCATTGCAACTACAGTAGGTGTGGCTTTATCTTTTACTAATGCACGTAAGTTAGAAGGTGTAGGAGCAAGTAGGATTGGTAGTGTTTTTATCTATATTTTAGTAGCCACAATTGGAATGGAAATGGACTTAGTGAAAATATTTAGTAATCTTGGACTCTTTGCAATTGGATTAGTTTGGATGCTAGTACATGTTACATTATTATTATTTGTAGCATGGCTAATTAAAGCACCATTTTTCTTTGTTGCAGTTGGCTCTCAAGCTAATGTTGGAGGAGCAGCAAGTGCACCAATTGTTGCGTCTGCATTTAGTCCTGCTTTAGCCCCTGTTGGAGTATTAATGGCGGTATTAGGTTATGCTTTAGGTACTTATGGCGCTTGGGCTTGTGCTGAAATGATGCGAATTGTTGCAACATAAACACAGAGAACTTAATAATAGAAAACAACACACTTTTTGAACACCTTTCATCAATAATCATTATAAAAATTACAAAGATGAAATATCTAACATTCTTAAGTTTAGCTTTATTCCTATTCAGTTGTTCAGACTCAGCAGAATCAACAGTAAATAAAATTGCTGACACCACAACTGAAAAAGCAGTAGAAACAAAAGAAGTCATTCAAAAAGAAATTGAAAAAGCGACACCCGCAGTAGCAGAAATGACCGAGCAAAGCGAAGGCTTAATGCGCGGAACATTCATGTACTACGCCGATGCCGCAACATTTATAGAATGCGAAACAGGCAAAAAATTCAATGTCGCAGGCGAGGATTATTTAGCATTAGAAAAAGAATACATGAAACAACGCACCAAAGATTTTGAAAAAATCTATGTAGAAATCAAAGGAGAAGTAAAACCTATGCTCGGGATGGAAGGAACAAAAAAAGTCCAAACAGTCATCGTTGATGAAATGGTCAAAATGGATGCAACAAAATCATGTAATTAATGTCGATAGGACTGCTTCTTTTAGCAATTATTCCTGGTTTAATTATCAGTTATTACATCTATCATATTGACAAATATGAACGAGAGTCTTTTACGCCATTAGCGATTTGTTTTCTCTTAGGTATTCTGGCTACTTTTCCCGCTTTGTGGGCGCAAGAATATTTAGATAGTCTTGGATTTGACGAAGTCGGTAATCTTTTACAAACCTTTGTTTATGCCTTAGTAGGTGTGGCTTTGGTAGAAGAATTGAGCAAATTTTTCTTTCTTGTTGTCTATCCTTATCAGCGTTCATTTTTTAATGAACCACTGGACGGAATTGTTTATTCCGTCATGATAGGAATGGGCTTTGCGACCTTTGAAAATATTCTCTACGCTCAAAATTACGGGGTTGAAACTATTTTAGTCCGCGCCCTTACCGCAGTGCCTGCACATGGCGCATTTGGAGTGATAATGGGCTATTTTGCAGGTTTGGCAAAGTTTGATACGAAGCGGAAATATTGGTTATTGTTTCAAGGACTTTTATTTGCGGTTGTACTACATGCGGTGTATGATTTTTTTCTATTGCAGCAAATTTATGACGGACTTATGGGTTTGGCTTTACTCTGTTTATTATTAGGAATTAGATTGTCGCGCCGCTTAATAAAATTACATGTGGAAGCTTCTCCATTTCAAAATGAGGACGAGATTGCTGACGCTGATTAGAAACGAATATTTAACTTTATAGAATTGAACGCAGAGATTTTTAGAGCGAAGAGAAAAATCGTAAGATTTTTGAAAGTCTAAAGTCTAATATCTTCTGTCCAAAATCTAAAAAAAGATGAAAACGATAAAAGGACCAGCTATATTTTTAGCTCAATTTATGGGCGACGAAGCACCATTTAATTCTTTAGAAAATATATGTAAATGGGCATCTAACTTAGGCTACAAAGGAATCCAAATTCCAACTTGGGAAAGCCGTTTGATTGATTTGCAAAAAGCAGCGGAGAGCAAGACTTATTGTGATGAATTGAAAGGAAAAATTGCGGAATACGGTTTGGAAATCACCGAACTATCTACGCACCTGCAAGGTCAATTAGTCGCGGTAAATCCAGCTTATGATGCAGGTTTTGATGCCTTCGCACCAGACGAGGTAAAAGGAAATCCAAAAGCACGTACTGAATGGGCACGCCAACAAATGATTTGGGCAGCGCAAGCTTCTAAGAATTTGGGATTAAAAGTGCACGCGACTTTTTCAGGCGCATTGATATGGCATACGATGTATCCTTGGCCACAACGCCCGCAGGGTTTGGTAGAGTCTGCTTTTAAAGAATTAGCGAAGCGTTGGACACCTTTGTTGAATGAATTTGACAAGAATGATGTTGATGTTTGCTATGAAATTCACCCTGGGGAAGACTTGCATGACGGTATTACCTTCGAGCGTTTTTTAGAAGCAACCAATAACCACTCTCGCGTGAATATGCTTTATGACCCAAGTCATTACGTTTTGCAGCAATTGGATTATTTGGGATTTATTGACATTTACCAAGACTTTATCAAGATGTTCCATGTCAAAGATGCAGAGTTTAATCCGACAGCACGCGCTGGTGTTTATGGTGGTTATGCAGACTGGGCTGACCGTCCTGGGCGTTTCCGTTCATTAGGAGACGGACAAGTAGATTTCAAATCTATTTTCTCAAAATTATCTCAATACGATTACGATGGTTGGGCAGTCATGGAATGGGAATGTTGCATCAAGTCACCAGAACAAGGTGCAAGAGAAGGAGCGCCTTTCATTCAAAAACATATTATCGAAGTGACAGAAAAAGCTTTTGATGATTTTGCGGGAGGCGAGCCAGATGAGGATTTGAATCGTCGGATAATGGGAATATGAGTTGAAGTACGAGGTACGATTTACGAAGTACGACTGTGCTTACTTGTTCCAAGAGTGAATTGTGAGCGTCAATATTTATATTTTAAAAATAAAAAGCATCATTTCTACGTACAGAAATGATGCTTTTTCATTAGAATAATACTCAATATTCAGAAAAGCACAAGAGTTCATAATCGTACTTCGTAAATCGTACTTCCTACGGCATCGTTTGCAATTTCAAAATATTTCCCATAGAATAACAAGTCCGACAACGCGGTTCATATGAATCTTTTTCGCCTAGTAAAACTTGGTCGCCCTCCGCAGTCAAACGATAAGAATGCGTCGCTAAATTTCCACAGTGTTGACAAATCGCGTGAACTTTTGTGATATACTCCGCTACTGCTAAAAGATTAGGCATTGGACCAAAAGGAACACCTTTAAAATCCATATCCAAACCTGCCACTATTACACGAATACCACGCAAAGCCAATTCTTGACAGACATCCGTAATTTCTGGTCCAAAAAATTGCGCTTCATCCACCCCAACCACATTACAATCATCACATAATTCTAAAATTTTCTTTGGGTCGCTAATCGGTGTAGAATGAATCGAATTTGCATTATGAGATACTACTTCTGTATCATCATAACGTGTATCAATTTTTGGTTTGAAAATTTCTACTTTCTGATTCGCGATTTTTGCTCGTCGTAGACGACGAATCAACTCTTCCGTTTTACCAGAAAACATACAACCGCAGACGACTTCAATCCAGCCGCTTCTTTGTCCTTTAAAATGTGGTTCGAGAAACATTATTTGAGTTACGTGTCCGTATGGACGATTTACGATATACCTGTCCGCAGGGACGATTTACGATGCTGCTAAAATTCGTAAAGTATAATCTTGATTTGTGTAGTATCGGGAAAAGTAATGCGTGGTTTTTGCAGCACACAAAAGTAATAAATGAAGAGGGGAAAAGAAAATTTAGAGAATAGGAGAATTTTGAATTTTAAGAAAAACTGCGCGCTTCATTCAAAATTCAAAATTCCCCATTCAAAATTATTCTAATATCCTAAAACTTGTAGCATTTCTTCTGCCGTTTGCTGTGGTCTGTAAAGCGTATCCACCAAGTTCCCTTCTTCATTTTTATACACAACTACATGTTTGGGTGAAGGAATCAAACAATGTTTAATGCCGCCATAACCACTCAAAGCGTCTTGATAAGCTCCTGTATGAAAAAAACCAATATACAAAGGTTCGGAGTCAGTTTTTGGATTATATTTTGGCAGGTAAACTTGATTTTGATTTACTTCTGAATTGTAATAATCTGAATTATCACAGGTCAATCCTCCGATATTTACCCGATGATATTCATTATCCCATTTATTAATTGGCAATAGAATAAAACGTTCGCCAATGCCCCAAGCGTCGGGAATGGTATTCATCAAAGAATTATCAATCATGTACCAAATCTCAGAATCGTTTTGTTGTTTTTGCCCTAAGATAGAGAATATTGTCGCGCCACTTTCGCCTACAGTATATTTGCCAAATTCGGTAAAAATATCAGGTTCTGGCACTTCCATTTCATCGCAAGTTTGAGCAATATTATTGACGATTTCTTTAATCATGTATTTATAGTCAAACTCAAATCCAAGCGAATTTCGTATCGGCATTCCTCCCCCAATATTAATTGCTTTTAAAGTCGGACAAATCTTTTTTAATTCACAATATAACTTAACTGCTTTGCGCAATTCACTCCAATAATATTGAGAATCTTTAATTCCCGTATCGACAAAGAAGTGGAGCATTTTAAGGTCGAATTTTGGATTGTCTGCAATTTTCTCCTTATAATACTCCAATACTTTTGAGCTACGAATTCCTAAGCGAGAAGTATAGAATTCAAATTTCGGTTCCTCTTCTGTCGCTACTCGTAAACCTATTCTACACTTGTCTGTAATGTGTTTTTCAAAAATATCTAACTCATCTGTATTGTCCATGACAGGAATGACATTCTTAAAACCATCATTAATAAGACTGCTAATTTTCTCTACGTACTCTTCTGTTTTATAACCATTATTAATGATTATCGTCTTTTTCGATACTTTTCCTTTTGCATACAAACGACGAATCAAATCAATATCAAAAGAAGAAGAAGTTTCAAGATTTACATCGTGTCGCAAAACCTCATTGAGCACATGACTAAAATGGCAGCTTTTAGTACAATAGCAATAATAATATTTACCACTATAACCAGAGGTCTTGATAGCTCGATTAAAGAGATTTCGCGCTTTTTTTATCTGCGCACCAATCTTAGGTAAGTAAGTTAACTTTAAAGGAGTTCCGTATTTTTTAATCAAATATTGAATAGGAACGCCGTTAAAAACCAAACTTCCGTGGTCAATGTCAAAACCATCTTGCGGAAAGTAAAAGGTTTGGTCTATTAAGTCAAAATATCTGTTATTCATTAGCGGTTAATGCTGCTCTTTTGAGTGAGATTTTTCTATTTTGTGTCCGTGAATTAGTGTGCAAAAATAGCTGCAAAAACCGATATATTTTTAAAAAAATCATCTTTGACTAAAATAAACTTTATAAATTATGCCAACACTTATAGAAATCAAAGCTCGCTGCGAAGACCCAAGTAAGATTCGTCAAATTTTAGAAAAAAATAAGGCAGAATTTAAAGGCATTGACCACCAAATTGATACTTATTTTAAAGTCAAAGATGGTAGACTAAAATTGAGAGAAGGAAATATTGAAAATCACCTCATTCATTATTTTAGAGGAAATCAAGCTGGTCCGAAAAAATCGGAAGTTTTGTTGTATAAAAGTACGCCTGACAGCTCTTTGAAAAGTATTTTGGCAACTTCGATAGGTGTATTAACTGTCGTGGATAAGAAACGTGAAATTCATTTTATCGACAATGTGAAATTTCATATTGATATCGTTGATGGTTTGGGGAATTTTATTGAAATCGAAGCAATAGATATGGACGGGAGTATTTCTGAAGCAAAATTATTGGAGCAGTGTCAGTTTTATATTAAACTGTTTGGAGTGGAGGAAGAGGATTTACTAGAAAATAGTTATAGTGATATGTTGTTACGTACTTAAAGTACATGATATTATTGTTTAAAAAAGAAATATCCCAAACTTTCGAAATGAAAATTCGGGATATTCCATGTTTCTTCTTTGACTTAGCGCATCAAAAAAAATGAATAAATTCATTCTATTTGTTAGCAACTAAAGTAATGACCAAACCAATCTCATCATTGATGATTTTGTTTTTAGCCGTAGCTGCAAGTGTGCCTGACTTATAAACAATACCCCATTGAGTACGGTCGATTGTAAAAGCAGTTGTTTGAGCAGTTATTTTGTCACCCATTACAGCTACATTTGTAGGAATAGTAACACTCTTAGTGATGCCTTTCATTGTCAAGTTTCCTGTAATATTGTGCGTAATATCCGCCTTGTCGCTTACTGCTTCAACAGAAGTAATAGTGAATGTACCTGTAGAATCTTGTGCTACATTAAAGAAGTCATCTGCTTTCAAGTGACCTTCTAAGTCTTCTTTTCCTTCTCCTGGCTTTAAGTCAGTTACAGCTAAAGTCCTAAAATCAATCGTGAATTCACCGCCAGAGATATTACCATCTGCAACAGCAAGTGCGCCCTCAGATAAAGCAATAGTTCCCATGTGTTGACCCGTAACTTTAGTCCCTGTCCACATGATTTTACTCGCTTGAGTATCAACTTTGTAAGACATTGCTGACGCTGTTACAGCTGTTTCTTCCATTGCTTCTTTGGCTTCTACTTTTTCACCTTTAGGTGTATTTTTACAAGCAGTGAATAAAGAAACTGCTAATAGAAGCGTGAAAATTCCAAAAATATTTTTCATGTTGAAAATATCGTTTTGATGTTGAATAAAAATGGTCTTGTAACTATTAGTGATGATTAAAACCAGTGTAGCTACAACAATCCGTCATTATTAAGGTATTAGTTAGGTACTTTGTTCAAATGAAGACGATAAAAAGAAAAAATATTCATGTAATCAAACCTATTTACCTCTTGTGTCGTCTTTATAGAGTAAGTAATTTCTAGATTTTACTTAAAGTTTTGTCAAAGAAACACAAAACTTAAGGAATCTTCCTCTTAAGAACGTCAGAATAAAAAGACTTCCGTACCTTCGATATAAATTTTATAAGAATGAATATTAAAATATTATTTTTTAGCTTAATTACTCTTTTTGTTTTGACTAATGAGGTCTATGCACAAGAAGAAAACAATAATCTTGTTCAATTTTCGGGAATGGTGCTAGATGGCACTACAGATGAATTGCTGCCTGTACCTTATGCTAATATTTTAGTTATGGGAAAAGGAAGAGGAACGTATTCTGAGTTTAGTGGATTTTTCTCTCTTGTTGTAGAAAAAGGTGATACCGTTCGATTTTCTGCAATTGGCTACAAAACTGCTGATTATTTTGTTTCTGATACTCTAACAGATAATCGTTATTCTCTTGTTCAATTATTAACAAGAGATGATGTTAATTTACCCGAGGCTGTTGTCTTTCCGTGGCCAAGTCGTGAACACTTTAAATTAGAGTTTCTGGCAATGGATGTTTCTAGTGAAATGCAAGAGCGTGCCTCTGCTAATGTTGCAGAAGATGCACTGGCGAGAATGAGAAATGAAGTTCGTGCAGACGGAAATGAGAACGCGGATTATTATCTTCGACAGCAAGCCCGAAAAAACTATTACATAGGTCAAACCCCACCAATGAATATTTTTAGTCCTATTGCTTGGAAACAATTTTTCGACACTTGGAAAGCAGGAGGTTTTAAAAAAGAAAAGACCAAAAAATAGATATAAAAAATCTTCAAAAAAAAAGGCTGTACCACTGGTACAGCCTTTTTTTTGATTCTATCGAAGAATGGTTAAACTACTTCTTTATCACACGCGGACGCTTAAAAATCGGTACTGTACTACAAGGTTCACCATACATAATGCTCTGAGCAAATGGACGTAATTTTGTAGTCAAAGCTAAATAAGCAGCAGGTGGAACAGGCTTATTACTACAACCTTTTATTACAATGCGCTTCCCATCGTACTGAGAAAAATCCATGTCTTTTAAAACACCACGATACACCGCTTTTAAATATTCTTCCTGAGTACCTTGAAAAATATCAGTAGCATAAGGCTCTGCATAAGTTGCTACTAACATATAGGCCCAGACGGGAATAATAGCATCTGCCGAGCAAAAAACAGTCAATATTTTTCCCTCATATTGCGTCCAATCATGTTCTTTCAAAGCTGCTCGAAAATCCTTTTCCTTCAATATCATTTCCATAAACAAAAATCCTTTCAAGTCAAAACTTGCGATTTCTTGCTTTGGATAATAATCTTCCAAATTCAAAGTTATCAAACCACTATTTGCTACTCTATTAACTAAAGGTTCCATGCTGTTAAATGTATAATGTCGAATGTTAAATGTATAATTACGCAGTCCATTTTACTCTTCTTCCTGTCCTGCTTCCGTTGGCATTACTGCTTCGTCTGCAACAGGCACCACTTCTTCAATTGGCGCTTTCTCGCCAATTTCGCTATCTGGCTCTTTAAAATCTTTTGGTTTAGGTAATTCACCCAAATTCTTCAGACCAAAGTAATCCATGAACTTTTCAGATGTTCCATAAAGTAATGGTTTTCCTGGTCCGTCACTGCGTCCTTTTATATCAACAAGTTCCTTTTCTAATAGTTTTTGAACAGCGTAATCACAACTCACTCCACGTATCTTTTCCATCTCACTCTTGGTTACAGGTTGCTTATATGCAATGATAGAAAGCGTTTCCATTGCCGCACGCGAAAGACGTTTCTTCGTTGTCTGACGCAAATATTGACCAACAACAGGATGAAAAGCAGGCTTTGTCATAAATTGAAAACCACCTGCAATTTCTAATATCTCAATAGCATAAGTCTCTTGCGCGTAGCGTTCTTGCAATTCAACGATTGCTGCTGCTAAATCTTCCTCTTTAATTTTTGCCTCAAAAAGGTCTTCCATACAAGTTTTCATTTCTTGTACACTGATTGGCTGTTCTGCCGTAAAAATCAAAGCTTCTATTTGCTGTGCTAAATGTTGCATTGTATTTTAGATTGGTAGTTTTTTAGTTTGAAGATGCAAGATTACGAAAAAAAGAGGACTGCATAGGAAGAGGAGTAGACTTGAATTTGAATTTGATGTTTGAATTTGAATTTAAAACATGGAATCCGTTCATTATCTGCGTCTTATAAATGTGGAAAAATGTCAGCCGGAATTTTATACGGTTTTTAGGATTCCGCAGAGAGTAGGATTTCGCCGACTTTCCTTTCGTATAATCGCTTGATTATCAACGAAAATTCGGGTGCACGGACGGTCGAAAACGGAATCGAATATTTCTCTTAAAATATTTCATAAAACAAATAAAATTTTGTACTTTTGCACCCCAAAATTAAGATATGGCAAAGCAAGCATTAATTAAGCAAGACGGAACAATACTTTTGGCACTTTCAAACGCGATGTTTCGCGTACGTTTGGAAAACGACCATGAGATTGTTGCTACTATTTCAGGAAAGATGCGTATGAACTACATTCGTATTCTTCCAGGTGATAAAGTTGCGGTTGAGATGAGTCCTTACGACTTGACTCGCGGTCGCATTACTTACCGTTATAAATAGTTGTCGGTTGACTGTTGTTGGTTGACAGCCTGCTCTAACTTGTACATTCCGAAAGTTGGAATGTTTTGTTGAAGTTTTTAGATATACAATGATTTAGAAGTTATCTAAAGTCCAATATCTAAAGTCTTTTAAAAATTGGAATTTCAGAATAGCCATTTTGGTTATTCGTAAATATAGATACAAACAAAATCCGGAAGTGATTCGTTACTGACGGATTTTATTATGTATCACAAACACATTTAACAATGAAAGTAAGAGCATCTGTAAAGAAGCGTTCTGCTGATTGTAAAATCGTAAAACGTAAGGGTCGTGTTTATGTAATAAACAAAAAGAACCCAAGATTTAAGCAACGTCAAGGATAGAATTGAGACCTTAGATTAAAGACGTTAGATATTAGATTGCTTCATGCAGTTTTGTCTAACATCTAAAGTCTAACATCTAACATCTTCTAAAACGTTTTAATTAAAAAAAGAATGTGGTCTAGGCGAATGCTTTAAATTGCATCTCTTTCAAAATTGAATTTAATATGGCTCGTATTTCGGGGGTTGATTTACCTCGTAACAAACGTGGCGTTATCGGTTTAACTTACATCTTCGGCATTGGTGACACCCGTGCAGTGGAGATTTTGGATAAAGCTGGTATTGACCACTCCGTCAAAATTAATGATTGGACGGACGAAAATGTACGCGTAATCACTACAATGATTCAGAATGAATACAAAGTAGAGGGTGAGTTGCGTTCAGAAATTCAAACCAACATCAAGCGTTTGATGGACATTGGTTGCTACCGTGGTGTACGTCACCGTAGAGGTTTGCCAGTTAGAGGTCAGCGTACGCAGACCAACGCTCGTACTCGTAAGGGTAAGCGTAAAACTGTTGCAAACAAGAAAAAAGCAACTAAATAATGTAATCTCGAATTTTATAATTCGAGGCTTGGAAAAATTATCGGGTTTCTTCTTTTTTATAAAATTAGAAACTGATTACCTCAATATTCAATTAAAATGGCAAAAGGTAAAAAAGCAGGCGGTAATAAGTTGAAAAAGCTTAAGGTAAGAGTAGAACCAGAAGGTTTTGCTTACATCAAAGCGAGCTTCAACAATATCATTATCTCCTTGACAAACAAGAAAGGAGACGTGATTTCTTGGGCTTCTGCGGGTAAAGCAGGTTTTCGTGGCTCTAAAAAAAATACGCCTTACGCTGCACAAATTGCAGCATCTGATGCAGCTCAAAGAGCAAAGGATTATGGACTACGTACTGTAGTTGTATATGTGAAAGGTCCCGGTGGTGGACGTGAAGCAGCTATCCGTGCAATTGATGCATCTGGTATCAAAGTAACACGTATTCATGACGTGACGCCAATCCCTCACAATGGATGTCGTCCTCCAAAGCGTCGCCGCGTTTAATCAATTTATTCAAAAAATCAGTTGTGTCTTTAAAAGTTGATTTGCAGTAGAGACGAGGTGACCAACAACCACCAACTACCAACCAACAACTAAATAAGAGGCATTCAACATAAAGTCCAAGTCAAATGGCAAGATATACAGGACCGAGAGCAAAAAAAGCGAGAGCTTTAGGTGAGCCGATATTCGGCCCAAGCAAGGCTTTCGAAAAGAAAAAATATAAGCCAGGGATGCACGGTAACAGCCGTCGTCGTAAGCAGGCATCTGACTACTCTAAGCAGTTGACAGAAAAACAAAAAGCAAAGTACACTTACGGTGTATTGGAACGTCAGTTCCGTAACCTTTTTGATCGCGCTAGCCGTAAAGGTGGTGTAACTGGTGAGGTTTTACTTCAATTATTAGAAGCACGTTTAGACAACGTTGTATACCGTTTAGGTATCGCGAAAACACGTCGTGCTGCTCGTCAATTGTGTTCTCACAAACATATCATGGTAAATGGTATCGTAACTAATGTACCTTCTACACAATTACGTGCAGGGGATGTAGTTAGCGTACGTAACAAATCTCGTGGTATGGACATCATCATCGATGCTGTAGGAGCTAAATCTGACGTCCGTAACTACGGTTGGTTAGAATTTAACCCTGACATGATGCAAGGGAAATTCATGGATTACCCAGAGCGTGAAGCAATTCCTGAAAACATTAACGAGCAGTTAATCGTAGAATTGTACTCTAAATAGTAGTTGATAGTTGTCAGTTGGCAGTTGTTAGACTGTTCTTACGAGTTCACTACTTCGGTTCATCTGATTACTTTAATCACATTATTTTATACAATTAAACATTGGTAGCTTATTAGTTGTTATGTTATTTTTGGTCATACTTGACTATCAACTAACAACCTCCAACTACCAACTATAATAACATAACCATGATAGCGAAAGGTGATTTTATCGCCTTTCGCTTTCGGCATAGAAAGAATTAGGTAAACAGCAGGAAAAAAGGGCATAAGTCACGCTTGACTACCAACCAACAACTTCCAACTACCAACTTTCTTTCTGTCATCAAACTTTCCAACAGCGTATGAGCATACTGACCTTTCAGAAGCCGGACAAAATTGTTATGCAGAAGTCGAATGACTTCGAGGGTGAATTTGAATTCAAACCACTTGAGCCAGGATTCGGTCAAACTGTAGGTAATTCTTTGCGTCGCGTATTATTATCGTCATTAGACGGTTTTGCTATTTCAGCAGTACGTATTGCAGGAGTTGACCATGAGTTTTCGACTATCCGCGGTGTAGTGCAAGATGTCGTTGACATCATCTTGAATTTGAAGCAAGTACGTCTGAAACAACTTATTACTGACGACGAAATCGCAGAAGAGAAGATTTACTTGACTATTTCAGGTAAAGAAGAATTTCGCGCAGGTGATATCGAAGAGCACACAAATGTGTTTAAGGTAATGAATCCTGATTTGTTGTTATGTAACATGGAACCATTTGTGAACTTGGAAATGGAATTAACCGTTACCAAAGGACGCGGATACGTTCCTTCTGATGAAAATTTACCAAAAGATGCACCTATTGGCGTAATTCCAATCGATGCTATCTACACTCCAATCAAAAATGTGGCTTACCGCATTGAGAATACACGTGTAGGTCAAGCGACGGATTACGAAAAATTGACTATCGAAATTAAAACTGATGGTACAATTCACCCAGAGGAAGCATTACGTGAAGCAAGTCGCATCATGATTCAGCACTTGATGTTGATTACTGATGAAAACATCACATTCGATGACCCAGTAGGTCGCAAAGATGATGTTGTCGATGAGCATATCTTACACATGCGTAAGCTATTGAAGACAAACTTAGAAGACTTAGATTTGTCTGTACGTGCTTACAACTGTTTGAAAGCTGCGAAAATCAACTCGTTGGGCGAAATGGTTCGCTACGATACTCACGAATTGTTGAAGTTCCGTAACTTTGGTAAAAAATCTTTAGTCGAAATCGAAGAGTTGTTGCAAGACAAAGGCTTGACATTCGGCATGGACTTGTCTAAGTACAAGTTAGACGAAGAGTAAAATGAATGTATAATGTCGAATGATTAATGTATAATTGTATTAATCGTTCGACATTCTAATTATTGCGAATTTCATTCGCAAATATAAAAAATTGCAGTAACGAGAGATTGAATAAAAGTGTGTACAAGTCGCGTATAGAAATTATACATTTGACAATATACATTCGACATTTAAACCCGTGCTGCGGAGTTAACTAATTTTTAAAATAATCGTAAAATGCGACACGGAAAGAAATTTAACCACCTCAAGCGTAAGAAAGGGCACCGTAAAGCCTTGTTGAAAAACTTGTCTATTGCTTTAATCGAGCACAAACGTATCAATACTACTTTGGCAAAAGCTAAAGCTTTACGTCTTTACATTGAGCCATTGGTAACAAAGGCAAAGACAAATACGACTCACAGTCGTCGTGTAGCTTTCTCTTATTTACAAAATAAAGAAGCTATCAAAGAATTATTCGATGTAATCGGAGCAAAAGTAGGTGACCGTCCAGGTGGTTATGTGCGTATCATCAAAACTGGCTTTCGTATGACGGATAGTGCAGAGATGGCAATGATTGAATTCGTTGACTTCAACGATACTTACAACAGTAAGGAACAAGCAGGCAGCAAGCGCAAGCGTCGTCGTAGAAGCCGTAGCGGTGCTACAGCGGCAGCGGCTACAGCAGCAGTTGCAAGCCAAGAAGAAGAATAA
>CAZQTE010000100.1:0-15094 GCA_964595615.1 uncultured Saprospiraceae bacterium | reverse complement strand
TTACCGTATAGAAACTGGTGATGAAGTCTTGACGCGCAAAATGATTAAGTACTAAAAGAAGATGTTAGACTTTAGATATTAGATTTTGGACTCAAACAAAACATTGTCTAACATCTAAAGTCTAATATCTAACATCTCAAAATAAAAATATTCCAAAAGCTTAACCATTGCAACAATCCAATCAAATTCGCCTTTGAAGTTGTAATCGGTTTTTGGGATTGCCCTCACTCGACATTTGTCGGGGAGGGCGTTTTTTTTGTCCGAAACTCAGCTTTCTAAGCTTAGGAACGACAAAACAATAAGTCCGTCATCTGGACAGGTCAAATTTTCCTTCCCGATTGCTTCGGGACAAGCTATTTTTCACTTTAAATCGCTCAAAGTATTAACAATTATCACGCTTTGAAGCCAAAACTGAGAAAAATTATACACTGTCTAGCTTGACGGAGTTATTATTTCGTCGTTCCTTAGAAATCATTTCAGCCTTTACAACTTTTTAAAACCTTTAAAACCATTCCAACCTTTAAAAACCTTTTTCTTACCTTCGCGCCAATGATACGCTACAAAAAAGACCCGCAGAATATCGTCACCTTGACCTTAGACATGGCTGACCGTCCTGACAATTTGTTGAACCACGAATTGGCAGACATCTTTTTGCCCGTATTGAGGCATTTGCAAGAGGAAAAGAAGAAAAAACAACTCCGTGGAGTTATCTTAACTTCTGCCAAAAAGACCTTTTTAAAAGGTGGTCGTTTGGAGTATCTTTATAATGCAACTGATCCGCAGGAAGTCTATAATTTTGCAGAAAAATTAAAGGGATTATTTCGAGATATTGAATTACCTGGTGTTCCCGTTGTTGCAGCGATAAATGGAACCGCATTGGGCACAGGATTTGAGATGGCATTGGCTTGCCATCACCGAATAGTACTTGATAATCCAAAAATAAAACTAGGACATCCTGAGATTAAGATTGGTTTGATGCCTGGAGGTGGCGGTGTGGTTCGTCTATTGTGGTTGTTAGGAATTGAGGAAGCATTCAACATTATTTCAAGCGGTCATAGGTTCTCTCCACGAGAAGCCTTGAAAGCTGAAATGATTGATGAATTGGCTGATAATCAAGAAGATATGATGGAAAAGGCGCGTGCCTTTTTAATGTCAAATCCAGAAGGTCGTCGTCCTTGGGATATGAAAAATGAGCGTATTCCAGGTGGTAGTGCAGATAATCCAAAAACAGCACAAATAGTAGCACGATTAGCTGCTCAGTTATCAAAAAAATATTACAATAATTTCCGTGCGCCTCAGGCGATTTTAAATACTCTTGTAGAAGCTTCAAAAGTTGATTTTGATACTGCTATGCGAATAGAAGGGCGTTATTTTACGGAGTTGATTTGTCATCCGCAGGCAAAAAATATGATTAAGACCTTTTGGGTTGATTATGAAAAAATCAAGGCAGGTTTTAATCGTCCGAAAGGATTCGGTAAATTCAGACCAAAGAAGGTAGGTGTGATTGGCGCAGGAATGATGGGGAGTGGTATTAGTTATTCCTGCTTACGAGAAGGAATGTCTGTCGTGTTAAAAGATGTCAATAAATCGGTAGCAAAAAGAGGGGAGGAGTATGCTAAAAAGCGTTTAAAAGTCCTATTAGAGAATGGTGAAATAACGGATGCTGAAGTAGAAGAAATTCTATCACGTCTAACTATCACTGAGAATGCATCAGATTTTGAGACTTGCGATTTAGTCATCGAAGCCGTTTTTGAAAATACTAATGTTAAAGCAAAAGTAACTCGTGAGGCAGAGCAACATATGGATGAATATTCCATTTTTGCGACAAATACAGTTTCATTACCCATTTCCAAAATCAGTCATGCTTCTTCTCGACCAAGTAATTTTGTTGGGTTACATTTCTTTTATCCTGTAGAAGAAAAACGCCTCGTAGAGGTCGTGCGCGGAGAGAAAACCTCCGATGAGACCGTCGCTCGTGCTTTCGATTTTGTACGGGCGATTCGCAAAACACCAATTATTGTTAAAGATAACTGGGGATTTTACGCGCAGCGTGTCCAAAATACTTATATTTTGGAAGGTATTCAACTTTTGCAAGAGGGCGTTGCGCCAGCAGTTATTGATAATTTGGGTAAAAAGGCAGGGATGCCAATGGGACCATTAGAGTTAGCTGATGATATGTCTCTTTCTCTGGTTAACCGATATGAAGAGCAGGCGGCTAAAATTTACGGGAAAAAATACCAAGCTCACCCTGCAACAGTTGTTTTAGATAAAATGCTGAACGAGTTAGAGCGCTTAGGTGCTAGGAAACGCGCTGGATTTTATGAATATGATGGTGAGAAGCAAAGAATTTGGAGAGAATTGACGGAGCATTATCCTACGACAATTAAAGAATACAATCGAGAGGAAATAATTGAAAGATTGTTATTCGCTCAAGTTTTAGAAGCGGCATGGTGCTACCAAGAAAAAGTGATTAGTAGTGTACCTGAAGGTAATTTAGGAGCCGTATTTGGTTGGGGATTTCCTGCGTTTAAAGGAGGCGTCTTTCAATATATCGAAGACTATGGTCGTGCAGAGTTTATTACTAAATGCGAGGCTTATCAAAAGAAACACGGACCTCGTTTTCAAGTTCCTTCAGTAATTGATAAACCTGAAAACTCAAAGGTTTAGTAAGAGTGAAATTATAAATCTAAATGGTGGAGTTATTTTTATAAGTAAAAGTGATTTAATAAGTTGAGTCATAATGCGTAGTAATTTTTTCTTCTAAGAAATTCAAAAAATCGTTGCATGGTCTGCATCACGGAACTATTTTTTGTATTTTTTAGAAGGAAAAAGAACAAGTATAATGGCTCAAGTTATTGAATTACTTTTACTAAAATCAAAACAGGACAATTTTCTGTTTAATTTTACTCTGTTTTGACATCCAAATAATTATGTCACACGATTTGACGAAGAACGAGAAAATTTATTGAGTAAATCAATTAATTCGCTACAACTACAAGGTTTTCCTTGCGTAATGATTTGATTATCAATTAGTAAGGCAGGAGTACTTCTAATATTGTGATTGACTATTTCGTTAATATTACGAACTACCTTTACCTTAAAGTTATGCTCTATAGAGTCTAGTGCTAATAATAAATTTTTGTGTAACTCATTATCTTTAATGCTACCAACTCCTAATAGTTTTAGTGCTTTCATAACTGTCGGTTTATTACAACTTCAGATTAATAATTAATGGGCAGTTTGAGAAGAGAATGTATCAAAAAGAACACTTTTAAATGATAAAATTTAGTACTTAAGAGAATAGTTATAGTGCATGTTTTGTGCAAGAGGTTTTTTCAAATATTGTGAAACTAGTAATAGTAGTTTTGATAATATGTTTATCTTTTTAATAGCAAAAGTTGTCTTTTTGGGTACGGTGTAAAGGTGACAATATATTACTAAAAAAAAGATGAGCTAAATCATTTTTTAATATGATAGAAGGCAACCTTACTATTCTTTAGTTGTTCATTGAGGGTTGATGACAAGAAGCTTTCTCTAAATAGCCTTGTAACATATTCTACATTAATAACGACCAACTAATGCTTGAATTTATAAATACTTGACAGTTTTATCTGCTTCTTTTTCCGTTACTCTTCGTTGTTCCGCAGTCCCCGAAAGGGTTCGGGACAGGCGACGTATTAACAATTATCCTTTGTCACGCCTTGATTAACGAAAAAATAAGCTAGCTAAAACTGTCAATTACTTATAAAACCAAGCACTAACAAATTTCCAAGTAAAAAAATAAATGGCAAGAATTTCCATAAATCTTAAAGAAGGTAAAGCAGTAAAACCGTCAGATATCATTGTTGGTATTGACTTGGGCACAACAAATAGTCTTGTCGCCTACACAAAAGAAGGTGAAACGCTTACAGTGAAAGCACATGGTGGCAAGAGCGCATTAGTGCCTTCTGTTGTGCATTTTGCTGCAAATGGAGCTATTCTCGTGGGTGATGCTGCAAAAGAAAAGCTGGAAACTGAGCCTCAGAATACGATTTATTCTGTTAAGCGCCTTTTAGGAAAATCTTATGGAGATGTTGAAAATTTAGAAGACTATTTAGGCTATCAAGTGATTGATGATGAGGACGAAAATACTTTGGTGAAAATCCGTGTTGGAGATAAATTTTTTACGCCGATTGAGTTATCTGCTGAAATTTTAAAAGAACTCAAAGCACGCATGGAGGCGGAATTGAAAGCAACGATTTCAAGAGCTGTAATTACCGTTCCTGCCTATTTTAATGACTCTCAAAGACAAGCAACACGAGATGCTGGCAAATTGGCTGGTTTAGATGTTTTACGCATCGTAAATGAGCCAACAGCGGCAAGTTTGGCGTATGGATTGAATGGACAACAGAGCGAAGAGGCGCAGACTATTGCAGTCTATGATTTGGGTGGTGGAACTTTTGATATTTCCATTTTACAGATAGAAGATGGTATTTTTGAAGTACTATCTACAAATGGGGACACCTTCCTTGGTGGAGATGATTTTGACCGTGCGATTGTGGATTATTGGATGGGGAAAAATAATCTGACAAAAGCAGATTTAACAAATAATAAAAACCTAAGTCAAGCCTTACGACTGCGTGCGGAAGAAGCGAAAAAAGCACTGACTTATGATTTGAAATTTGCAAATGATTTAGACGGAATAGAATGTCGTATTTCGCGTCAGCAATTTCAAGATTTAATCATGCCCTTAGTGCAGAAAACAATCGATTGTTGTTCTAATGCCTTGAAAGATAGTGAATTAGAAACAAGTGCGATTGACCATGTTGTCATGGTTGGAGGGAGTACGCGAGTGCCTTTAGTGCAAGAAATGGTGTCTAAATTCTTTGGAAAACAAGTCAATGACTCTCTTAATCCTGATGAAGTTGTCGCTATCGGCGCAGCCATTCAAGCGGATGTTTTAGCTGGAACACAAAAGGATGTTTTACTCTTAGACATCACACCATTATCACTCGGAATTGAGACGGTTGGTGGTCTAATGGATGCGATAATTCCGCGTAACTCTAAAGTACCTACACGCGTCGGAAGGAACTATACGACCTCTGTTGACGGTCAAAAAAATCTAAAAGTTGCTGTTTTCCAAGGCGAACGAGATTTGGTACAGGACAACCGTAAATTGGGTGAATTTATCCTTCGCGATATTCCACCCATGCCAGCAGGCATACCAAAAGTTGAAATTCAATTCATCCTTAATGCCGACGGTATATTAAAGGTAAAAGCCAAAGAATTGCGCTCGAATGTGGAAACTTCGGTTGAGATAAAATCAAGCTACGGATTAAGTGAAGAGGAAATGGGGAAAATGCTTTTGGATAGTATTCAAAATGCAGAAGCAGACATGAAAATTCGTTCGCTTTTAGAGGCACGAAATGAAGCCAGAAATATCATTTTATCCGCTGGGAAATTCTTAGAGCAAAACAATGCGATATTGAGCGAAGAAGAAAAATCACGCACCTCAGAATTGACTGAAAATCTTAAAAGATCAGTAGAAGGCGAGGACAAGGACGCGATAAATAAGGCAATGGCAGATTTAAATGAATACACTACGCCATTAGCGCATCGTGCTTTAGATGCAAATATTGGGGAGGCGATGAAGGGGCGGAAATTGTAAAAATACTACAGTGGTCTTTGTGGTAAAAAGGGAAAATACGGTAGAGGATTCAATTCTACCGTATTTTCCCTTTTTTAATTTTATTCCTGTCACTTGTTATGGGATTTGTCAAAGAGCCATTTTATTATAACTCAGCTATTTATTCACTACTTTAAAATAATGATGAAAATTATAGTTTAATTCCTTCACCATTGCCTCATTACTTCTTTCAAAGAGAAATCTATAGCGACGTGTATAAAATGGAAATGGTTTGTGTAATTGTGTAAAGTCACTATCTTTAATAATAAATCCTTGAACGGGTTGACTAGAGTCGGCGCTGTAAGTATCTCGAGCGAAGAGGTAACCGTAATTTTTACTATTGTCAGTTTTGTATTCTTCTGTACTTGTTCTCCTGACGCGTCCCTCTTCAACGACTAAAGCATTTTTGCAATTGCAGGTAATATTTGCATCTATTTCCAAATTATCATTTAAAAGATTGATTTCGCTAAATCTTTTTTCCTTTATTTTTTTTGATTCCTCTGGAAAAATAAAATAAACAGGCGAAAAATTCCAATTTTTCTTAAAGGCAGACATCATACTTTTATTTGCTGCTGCTATCTTTTCTTGCTCGGCAACAACTGCTTTTTTATATCCTAATTCTTTTAATTTTTTAATTCTATTTGGAAAATAATGTAATCTCACGAACAGACAACCGTCTTTCTCTAAATTAGTCACTTGGCTCTCAGAGTTAAGAACTTGATATTTAGAGTTACACCCAGTCCAATTTATGGAGAGGAAAATTATGAATAAAAGAAGTTCTGTATTAAGTTTCATCATTTCAGTTTTAGTAGCTTTATAAAATACAAATCCAGCTCAAAAGTAATTCCTCCAAGCGAGATGTACAAAGAAAGAGGAGAGGAAGTTGATTTTGGTTGTTTCGTGTACAATCGCGTATAACTTTTTCTTTAGCAAGAGTGTTCTTTTAAAAAAATCCTGAACCATTTTACCACCAAATCATGCTACCAAATCTACCAATCAGTGTTCCTATCATTTTTATTTTTTGCTCCATTACAACACTTCTACTGTTCTATTGGATTCTGAAGAATAGTTTAATAAGTGTAAAGTCAAGAAATTTAATCACGGGAGGTCTAACTACTTGGCTTGTTGTGCAAGGTCTCGTGGCTAAAAGTGGATTTTATGCAGGCGATTTAGAAATATTGCCGCCGCGTTTTGCTTTAGCCATTATTCCACCATTTTCGGTCATGATAATTTTATTTTTGACAGGCAAAGGGCGGAAATTCATAGATAGTTTGCCTCTGTATCAAATCACATGGCTAAATGTTATTCGTATTCCTGTAGAAATAGGGTTATTTTACTTGGCAGTAGGGAAGGCAATTCCAGAATTAATGACCTTTGCAGGGCGCAATTTTGACATTATCGCAGGGATTACAGCGCCATTTATTGCCTATTTTGGTATCAAAAAAGGAAAAATTGGACGTAAAGGCTTACTAATTTGGAATGTAGCGATGTTGGCACTTTTAATCAATATCATTGTCAATGCCTTACTTGCTGCGCCTACTCCTGTTCAACAATTCGCATTTGAAACGCCAAATTATGGCGTGCTATTTTTCCCTTACAATTGGCTGCCTGCTTTTATTGTACCTATTGTATTTTTTGGACATTTAGTGTCTATTCGACGCTTGCTTAAAAGTCCAACTGAGGGAAGATTTTAATTATATCCAAAAGTAAACTATATTTGGCTTAAATTTCAAACTAATCTTATTTCTGATAGTTTTAAGTGCCTGACATTATTTATTCGGATAAATTTGAGAGAGAGTTTTTTTTGATAGTTTTCTTTTAAAAATCGTTGCATGGTCTGCATCACGCGACTATTTTTAAGAGGAAAATAATCCCGACGCATCGGGACAGGCTAAAAAAATATCCTCTCAAAATGTCCGAATAAATAGTGATATGCACTTAGATAATTCCACCTACCATATCTTCGTCTAAATCATTTTACAGAAAAACAGCACTTTCAAGATAATGTAAAATCTATGCAAGGTGTCGCGCAAGTTTAATTGAATTTGCCGAAACTTTTATATCATTGCCACTCCAAAAAGCACAGTTCTACTAACCAAGTAATTTTTGAAAATGCCAAATAAAATAGAGCAAGAAATTAAGGAAGCACTGAAGGATTGGGGTAAAATAATCCGTCCTTACAAAGAAGCAAATACTAAAAAAGCAGTCATTCAAATACTGAATTCTTATGGACCATTTTTAGCCATTTGGGTATTGATGTACTTTTCTTTGGACTGGTCATATCTACTCACTTTAGGTTTGGCAGTTGTCAATTCCTTCTTCTTAGTGCGGATTTTTATCATCCAACATGATTGTGGACATCAGTCGTTTTTTAAGAATAAAAAATGGAATAACTTAGTAGGTTGGACGAGTAGTTTTTTCAGTACTATTCCTTTCGATTATTGGGCAAAAGTTCACAATTATCACCATGGGCATACAGGTAAATTGGAGCATCGAGACATCGGAGATATTGACTTTTTGACGGTCAAAGAATACCGCGAATTGTCAAGATTTGGAAAGTGGAAATACCGGGCTTTCCGCAATCCTCTCGTTTTATTTTTTATCGTACCAGTGATTTATTTAGGCATAATCAATCGTCTGCCTACAATCGGATTTAAAGGCTGGAAACCAACGCATATTCGTCAATATATCAATAATGCTTTACTACTGGGAGTGTTTATGGCATTAGGTTTCGGCTTAGGTTGGACGAATTTTTTAATGGTGCACTTGCCGATTATTTTCTGTTTTGGAGTGATTTCGTTTTGGTTCTTTTATGTACAACATCAACACGAAGAAACTTATATGCAATGGACCGAAAAATGGGATTTTGTATTGGCAGCGATTAAGGGCGCGTCTTACTATAAATTGCCCAAAGTATGGCATTGGTTGACGGGCAATATTGGTTACCACCACATCCACCATTTGAGTTCTAAAATACCAAATTACAACCTGGCAAAATGTGCGCGTGAGAATCCAATTTTACAGAAATATGTACAAAAATTGACCTTTACGGAGAGTTTGAAAACGATGTTTCATAAATTGTGGGATGAGGAACAGCAACGTATGATTAGCTTTAAGGAGTATTATATGCTGGAGAGAATGAGAAGAGCTTAAGGAACGCGACAGGAATAGATTTAAATTTCTTTCCCAAGAATTTAAATCTATTCCTGTCATGTTCCTAAGAGGATTTACGAGGTACAATCTACGAAGTACGACTTGTGAAAATCATTATCTTTAATGATGCTCGTACGATTAACCAACGACCATAATTTTGCTATACATCGAAATACTATTCAGTGCATCCAAAAGAAAATTATTTTCATGTCCGTTCACAATCCATGACTCAATATTACTTTTTTGGGCTATCTCTGCGGCTATTAGTTTAGATTCCATTCCTCCTGTTCCTTGATTTGAAAAATTACTATTAATATATTTTCGAACAAGATTTATGTCCTCAATTATGTTTATAGTTTCATTATTGTCATCATAAACACCATAAGTATTAGTCGCTAAAATGAGTAAATCTATTTGTAGTAAGACCGCTGTAAGTGCAGAAAGTTTATCGTTATCTCCAAACTTAATTTCCTCTGTTGCCGTCGTATCATTTTCATTGATAATGGGGAGAATTCCATTCTTCAAAAGAACATTTATTGTATTGACAATATTCTCTTTAGAAGTCTCATTATCAAAGTCCGAATAAGACAATAAACACTGTCCGACAGGTATGCCTTGGTCACGAAATGACTCCTGTAAAAGACGCATCAAAAAGGGCTGACCAATAGCGGCTAAAGCCTGTTTTTCCTTTAGGTTACTACCTATCTTTTCCAGTTGAATAAACTGTTTAGCTGCTGCAATTGCACCCGAGCAGACCAAAATTATATCATATTTAAGTCTAAGTTCTGCCACCTGAATAGCAACATCTTCCAACTTTGCTCTCGATATTTTATCTTTTCCTTTAGTAAGGGTAGCCGTTCCTATTTTTAACAATAATTTGGGTTTATCTTGTTTGTCCATTACCTTTTATATACCATTTGTTTGTTACTAAATGTTCTATTCCTAGAGGTCCTCTGTGGTGTAGTTTTTGCGTACTGATTGCCATTTCTGCTCCTAAGCCAAATTGGAATCCGTCAGTAAATCTTGTAGATGCATTATGGTATACCGCAGCACAATCTACCTCATTCATAAATACTTCGACCTCTGCTTCATTTTGACTTATTATAGATGCAGAGTGTTTGCCAGAGAATTTATTAATCATCCCAATCGTTTCCTGTAAATCGCTAACTTTTTCTACAACTATTTTCTTGTCTAAAAATTCCTCCATCCAAATACTATTGTCAGGAGAAGGTATAATTTCTACCTCCTGCTGTATTAATTCGGCTTTTAATTTTTCAATAAAGCTAATAGGAATTTTTTCATTGATTAGTACTTTGTCTAGAGCATTACAGGCTGAAATTTTAGAGACCTTAGAGCGTACGATGATATCCATCGCCATAGCTAAATCAGCAAATTCAGAAACATAAAGAAAGTTATTTCCTCTACCACTGACCAAAACGGGACATTGTGCGACACTATTTACGTAAGCTATTAACTTCTCTCCACCTCGCGGAATAATTAAATCTATGGGGGCATCTGGCTCTTTTAGAAATTGCTGTAGTACAGTACGATTCATATCTAAGTACCGAATTGTGCTTTTGTCCAATCCCACCGCTGCTAATGAATTTACCCAACAATGATGTAATATTAGATTACTATTTCTGGCTTCTTTGCCGCCCTTAAGTATTATTTTATTACCTGATTTTAAGGCGGTCGCTGTAGCTTCCACGGTAACATCAGGTCTGGATTCATAGATAATCATAATTGTCCCAAATGGAACGGTTTTGTTAGATATCGTTAGACCATTTTTATGCTCAAATGAATATAGAGTCTTGCCCACAGGTGATTCTTTCTTCATTACTTGATGTAAAGAATCAATCATTCCATCTATCTTTTTATCATCAATAAATAACCTATCATATAATGATTTATCATCTTTGTCGCAGACTGCAATGTCAATTGCATTAAGCCCTAATAACTTTTGCCGATGTGAGTCAATTTGAGCTGACATCTCTTTTAATACTTCGTTGATTTTATCTTTCATTGTTTGCTTATTTACTTAAACTTTCGGGCTTCATTTTTCATAATCAAAATTACAGGAAGAGAGGAATTAAAACAAACTATTAAAAAGCTGTTTTTACATTATCTAATCCTATTTGAGAATCGGGTAAATGTAAAAATGGCTGATAGGATTTGGGTTCTATCAGCCATTTTTGTTAGCTATTATTTTACTTTATTAGATTGATGAAAACGGGTTTAGTTAGTAGCGTCTCTTCATTCGTCAATGGATTTTTTATTATATAATTGATAGTATCTACATAAAAGTTACCATGTTTTTTATTGGTATTGATAATCACCTCTTGATTATTATGTAAATAATCACTAAAGACTGGATAAGTATTTTCTGAAAATAATGCGATTTGAAATTTATAAAGTTTATTTGGCAATAGATACAATGTATCGTTACTCAATAATTCCAAACGAGGAGTTTCAAAGCCACAGAAGTTTTTTTCGTGATAATAGAATGAATAAAGAAGCTCATTCATTCTCCTAATAAACTGAAAATCATTTATTTCTTCTTGAAGAAAAGAAGTATGATATTTCAAAATCTCCTCTTGTTCTTTAAATTTTACTTCTCTTAAAAAGTCTTTGTTCTTTAAAATTTTTCTTATCCTTTTTTTCATCTCAAGAACCTCTTGCCCTTTATCTAAATCATCTATTAGCTCATAGCATAAAGATGATAAAATAGGATACTTCTTTCTATCTCCTCTGTCTAAAATTCTTTTTTCAAGCTCCTGAATTTCATCTATTCCATATAGACGTACTATTTCAAGTCCTTTTTCATATTGTATTTCTTGCTCACTATTTGTTGCACATGAAGACATTAATAGAAATACAAAAAGGAAAGGTATCATATGCCATTTACCATATTTATATATACCTTTTGAATTCATTTTTTGCTTGTTATTTCTATTTGTTAGAGAATGAGAATAAGTATCAAATTCAAATCACTAGAGACGCATTGAATTTGAATTTGATACTTGCATTTGAATTTAAAATCAAACCACCTCCGCCACCACAAAAGTACTCCCGCCCACATAAATCAAATCATCTTTCTCCGCATTATTCTTAGCAGCTCTCAGCGCCAATTTAACCGAAGCATAAGTGCGACCGTCTAAATTAATCGCGCGTGCTTTGGCAGACAATTCCGCAGCAGGAAGACCACGTGGAATATCTGGTTTCGCGAAATAGTAAAAGGCATTTAAGGGTAACATTTTAAGAATGTCCGTAATATCCTTGTCGTTGACCATGCCGAGTACGACGTGTATTTCTTCAAAATATAACTTATCAAGTTGTTGCATCGCTAATTTGATACCTGGTTTATTGTGCGCGCTATCGGCGATAATGGTGGGTTCTGTTCCCAATAAATGCCACCTGCCGATAAATCTTGTCAGCGATTTTAAATTAGCAAAAGCCTCCGTAATAGACTCTTCATACAATTCAAAATCATCCCAAACTTCATTCAAAACCATAAGCGTCTGCATCACAGTTCGCAGGTTTTTTGCCTGATACGAGCCCATGAGATTTACCTCATATTCTTGTGTGAAATCTAAGTCTGGTATATCTATTTTAAAAGTCGTTCTGACCGTTTTATCCGTGATTTTGCGATACTTTTGGTCATCAGGTTCTGGTATCTCTTCGACATTGATTAACTGGTCTGCAAAGTAAATATCAGACTTCATTTCTTTCGCCTTTCTTTTAAAAACAGGCGCTGTTTCCTTATGTGTTTCCCCAATAATGACGGGCACATTTTCCTTAATAATTCCCGCTTTTTCACCCGCAATCAAAGGCAAAGTATTTCCCAAAAACTTTTGGTGGTCAAAACCAATATTCGTGATAACTGACAGGAGAGGTGTAATAATATTTGTACTATCCAAACGACCACCCAAACCCGTTTCAATAATGGCAATATCGACTTCTTTATCCGCAAAATATTTGAAAGCCATTGCCACCGTAATCTCAAAAAAGGATGGCTGAATTTTCCTGAATAGCTCTTTATTATCTTCTGTAAAAGCAATGACAGCTTCTTCTGAAATGAGTTTATTATTATACTTTATCCGTTCTCGAAAATCTCGATAATGAGGCGAAGTATAAAGCCCCGTTTTCAAGCCATGCGTTTGCATCACCGCCGAAAGTAAATGCGCCGTCGAACCTTTACCATTTGTACCTGCAATATGAATCGCTTTAAACTTCTCCTGCGGATTGCCCAAAGCAGCGCACAATTTGGCGATATTCGTCAGGTCTTTCTTAAACGCTGTGTCTCCAACGCGTTGATACATCGGTAATTGCGTAAAAAGCCAGTCTAAAGTTTCCTCGTATTTCGTCATTCACTTATTTATTGTAAATTCCTCTACAAATTCTGTAGTTAATTTTTTACAATCACAGAATTTGTCAAAGAACGTTATTACTTTTGCGGAAATAGGAGAGAGGTGTCAGGAGAGAGGGGAGAGTGCATACAAGAATATGCTTAACTCTTATCTCTCTCCTCGCCCCTCTCACCTTAAAAAATATCTATCAAAAAATGTGTGCTTAGGCAAATGTATAACATCTAACTAAGACCACACAAATTTAAAACATAATTGAGTGGAACTTAGTTAATTATCTTGGTGAGTTGTGCAAATGACTAATTACCAATAACTAATAACCATTAACCAAAATAACAAGTATGTCTAACGCATTTTTCGAAGTTCCAGTGGCAACAAACGAAGTTGTTAAGTCTTACGCACCAGGTACGCCTGAACGCGCTGACGTAGAAGCTGCCCTAAAAGCTGCAAAAAAGAAGCAAATCGAAGTCCCAATGACTATCGGTGGCAAAAAAGTGAAAACTGGAAACTTGATTTCCATGCATCCACCACATGAGCACAAGCACACCTTAGGACACTTTCACAAAGGAGACAGTTCGCACGTAAAAGACGCTATCGCAGCGGCTTTGGAAGCGAAGCCAGCTTGGGAAGCAATGCCTTGGCAAGACCGCGCAGCTATCTTTTTGCGCGCCGCAGATTTATTAGCAGGACCTTACCGTGCTAAGATGAATGCAGCGACGATGTTGGGACAATCTAAGAATGTTTTCCAAGCGGAAATCGATGCTGTGGCAGAGTTTTGTGACTTTTTGCGTTTCAATGCGCAGTACATGGTTGAACTATATGCTGAGCAACCAGAAAGTGCGCCAGGCATCTGGAATAGACTGGAACACAGAGCATTAGAAGGTTTTATTTTTGCGATTACACCTTTTAACTTTACTTCGATTGCAGGTAACTTATGTGCCGCGCCAGCGATGTTGGGTAATGTGTGTGTATGGAAACCAGCAGAAACGCAAGTTTACTCAGCAGCTGTTTTAATGGAGATTTTTGAGGCGGCAGGTGTCCCTCCAGGTGTGATTAACTTGGTATTTGTGGACGGCCCAGCAGCAGGAGATGTTGTTTTTGAACACCCAGAGTTTGCAGGTTTACACTTTACAGGAAGTACGGGCGTTTTCCAACACTTATGGAAAACTATCGGTAATAATATCACAAAATACCGTTCTTACCCACGTATCGTAGGGGAGACTGGTGGTAAAGATTTTGTTGTTGCTCACAAATCTGCTGACCCATTGCAAGTTGCAGTTGGATTGGCGCGTGGTGCTTTTGAATACCAAGGACAGAAGTGTTCTGCAGCAAGTCGTGCTTATATTTCTAAGTCGATTTGGACGAAAGTTAAAAAGCATTTAACGGCTATCTGTGCAGACTTCAAAATGGGAACTGTAGAGGACATGGGCAATTTTATCAATGCCGTTATTGATGAGCGTTCTTTCGATAAAATCAGTAACTACATCGCTGATGTACGCAATAGCGATGATGCAGAAATCATCATCGGTGGCGAGTACGATAAATCAGAAGGTTACTTCATCCAACCAACGGTTATCGAGACAACTGACGCGAAATACCGCACGATGTGTGAGGAGATTTTCGGTCCTGTTTTGACTGTATTTGTGTTTGATGACAAAGACTACGAAAAGACTTTGAAAATCGTTGATGAGACTTCTCCTTACGCTTTGACAGGTGCTGTATTTAGCAATGACCGTTATGCGACTTTGAAAGCTATCGACGCTTTACGTCACTCTGCGGGTAATTTCTACATCAATGACAAACCGACTGGTGCAGTTGTTGGTCAGCAGCCGTTTGGTGGTGGACGTGGTTCAGGAACGAATGATAAGGCGGGTTCTATTTTGAACTTGTTGCGTTGGGTTTCGCCAAGGAC
>CAZQTE010000099.1:0-15253 GCA_964595615.1 uncultured Saprospiraceae bacterium | reverse complement strand
ATACTCCTTTTTTTAATAATGATTAACTTGATTAGATAAATATTCACAATAAAGTATACTTTACGTCGATAACCAATATCGCAACCAAAGAACATCATGATAAAAAAAGCTCTTGAAGATTAGGAACGCGACAAAAATAGATTACATTCTTGACGCGTTTCTAAGTAAAAGTGATTTAATAAATTGAATTACTTTTACTAATAGTACAAAGCAAAAAAATCTATGTTACAAGAAAAAGCAAATCCTTATTCAGTCAATTACGATTTAACAAATTGTGATGATGAGCCTATTCATATTATTAGATATATTCAGCCACATGCTTTAGTTATCGTTTGTTCCCTTGATTTGACGAAGACGGTTTTTATTTCTAATAATTGTACGCAGTTCTTAAATTTATCAGTTGCAGACTGCTTACAAGCACCTCCATCGGTGATAATTCCAGATGAAGTCATTCAGCAAATAAAATATCAATTAAATATCAATCAGGATTTCGATGAAATTAATCCTATTGATTGTTCTTCTTTTCATGAAGGCGAAAACTATGTAGCGGTTGTTCATATCAATGAAGACAACCTAATAGTCATCGAGATAGAACCACGTCAGTCAACGATGCGGTCAATAAATTTTCAAATACAAGTTGGACGTTCTATCGAAAAAATTCAAAAAGAAAATAGATATCCTTTATTTCTAGAGACTGCCGCACAAGAAATAAAAAAACTGACGGGATTTGATAGAGTTATGGTTTATCGATTTGATGAGGAAGGTCATGGTGTAGTCGTCGCAGAGGCCCTTAACGAAGACTTGAACCCTTTTTTAGGCATTCATTATCCTGCTACTGATGTTCCAAAACAAGCAAGAGCTCTTTTTCTAAAAAATAAATTACGCTTCATTAGTGATTTAGAGACCGAGCCTGCGGTTTTGTTTCCTGTGCGTCATCCTGTTACACAATCTCCCTTTAGTCAAACCTATAGCCATGCTCGTGGCACCTCTCCTATCCATGTAGAGTATCTTTTGAATATGGGAGTAAAAGGAAGTATGACGGTTGCGATTGTAAAAAATAACGAGCTGTGGGGTCTTTTCGCTTGTCATCATTACGAGTCTATTTGGTTAGATTACTCTTTACGTGTCATTATTAAACTGATGTCTCAAATAGTATCAAGTCACTTATTGTTAAACTCTGCGCTGGATTACAAACAGAACATTTTAGATGCTCAAATTGTCAAAAGTAAGATACTTGACCAAATGATTAAGTCTTCGGATGCAATAGCAGGCTTGATGCACGAAGAGTATAAGATTACAGATTTATTTGATAATTGTGGTGCGGTCATTTATACCAATGATGAGATTACGACCTTGGGAGATACTCCGTCAGTTATAGATATAAAAGAAATAATTCTGGGTGCACAGTTGGGTAGTGACTCATTGATATGGAAGTCAAATCACCTCAAAAAAGACATACCTGCGGTCAAAGATACGATAGGAAATATAGCAGGAGCTTTAATTTTAATTATTAGTCACACACCAGACCAGCAGTTAATTATTTGGTTTAGAAAAGAAAAGAAAGAGAATGTGTATTGGGCGGGAAATCCTGAAAAATCTGTTGTCAAAACAAAAGAAAATGTTCGTCTAAGCCCTCGAAAATCATTTGAAAAATGGCAAGAGATAATTAAAGATAAATCTGAAAAATGGAAAAAAGAAGAAACTAATATTGCTCTATCTTTGAGATCGGATATAAAGGAATTTTTCTTGGCAATGTATAATGAACTACGCTCTGCCAACTTAAGTTTGGAGGAAGCTTACAAAGAACTAGACTCGTTTAGTTATACTGTTGCACACGATTTGCGTGCGCCATTACGTAGCATTAAGGGTTTTGCACAAATACTGGAAGAAGATTATGAAGAAGTATTAGGAGATGAAGGTAAAAATGTCTTAAACGTCATCTTAAATAGTGCAAATAAGATGAATAACTACATAAACGACATCTTAAATATTGCAAAATTAGGCAGACAGGGCTATTATTTTGTCAAGCTGGATATAGAGAAGATGATAAAAGAAATTTTTGATGATTTAGCGGAAGCTGAAAAAGCAACTGCTCCTAATCGTGATATATTGTTAGAGTTCACGAATAAAATACCCCCAATCGTAGCTGACCATAGCACTATACGTCAGCTTTTGAGAAATGTGATAGACAATGCTATAAAATACACAAAAAAGGAAAAAACAGCAAAATTAATAGTAGATTATTCTCAGGAAAGAAATCATCACATCCTTTCCATTAGTGATAACGGTATTGGTTTTGATGTTAAATACAAAGAAAAGGTATTTGAATTTTTTTCTCGACTTACTTCCGATAAAGATTTTGAGGGTACTGGCGTAGGTATGGCCATTGCTCATAAAATTATTTCTAAACATAATGGCAGTATCGATTGTATTAGTAGAGAGGGAATAGGAACGACTTTTGAAATTAAGATACCTTTAAACTTAGATGTCCCGACTAATATCGATTTGTAGTTGACAAATCGGGGTAGATTTTCTCAAAACACCCCCAATAAACAATAAGTAAAAAATAGGTTTAGAATAATTTTTGCTGATAAAACGCGCAGCGGAAAATTCTAAGCCTGTTTACACATCGCACCAAACATAAAACAGAAACGTTTTGAAAAAAGTAAATTTCCTTTTAGTGGAAGATAATGACACAGATGCGCATATGGCTTTGCGTATTTTTACTAAAGAAATAAATAATAGGACATGTAAAAGATTACCTAATGGTAAGGAAGCAATAGATTATATTGAGAGTCTAAAAGCGCACGAAATGCCCGATTTAGTTCTTTTAGATTTAAAAATGCCAAAAGTAAGTGGTATAGAAGTACTAAAACATCTCAAAAGTAATGTTTCTACAGCTAAAATGCCAGTTATTATCTATACCTCTTCTGGTCAAAAATCAGATATGGAAGAAGCATATAGCAGTGGAGCAAATAGCTTTTTAATTAAGCCCAATGATTATCAAGAAATGAAAAAGGTCTTAGGTACTACCTATCGTTACTGGTTAGAGTATAATAGAAGATAACATCTATTACTGTCTTCCCCTAAGTTGTACTTTACTTTGCATGCATTTGGATTTCTCCTCTAAGGTTAGATTTCGACATAAGCCCCTGCCTGTAAAAGACTAATTCTGAGTTGCTATACATCAACATAGTAGGCACTTGATATATTCCTTTTTCGGCGATATACTCTTCGTTATCGTCAGCATCCATATTATAAAAGTCTACACTTCCCCCAACCTCTTCTGACAACTCTTCAAGTATATCTAACAATATTCTACAATCTCCTAAATACGCAGAGGTCATCACGACAAAAATAGCACTTTGAGCATTATTAAAGAGTAACTCCTCTAATTCCGCACCAGAGATTACTTGTATCATATTCACATTTTTATTTTCTGAAGACATATATACTTTCTGATAGTTATTTTTTATTTTTTTTGTCTTCAACATCAATTAAGAAGTAAATTTAAACAACAAAATAGATATTTAAATCTTAATTTATTAATTTTTTACAACACAAAGATATTGATTTTTCATTTCTTGTAATAATATAACCGAAATTCACTCTATTTAGATAGAGACATAAGTATTTAGTTCTCCGCCAAATATTGAAAAAGTGGTATAAAAAAGTGAAAAACTAAGTAATTACTTGATCTTAGCTTTTCATTTTTTTCCTGTTACAACTTGTCCCGCGCAACGGGACGATTTGACGAAAGACGAAGTATTTTTATAACGAAAAAGTATGACGTCTGTTCACTTTATATACTTCATGAAAAAATTTAAAAGCTGCATTTGCACCAATAGTAGCATTTCTGATAGAAATATGCGTATTTACATGTCTTGTTATAAAATGGCAAAAGTGACGCCAGCGATCTACATTATCTATTTCATGATTGTAAAAGTAAAAATTACTAATCGTCGAGTTAGAAAATATTTCCCTGAGTTTACGACCAATTATTTTACCACCTAACATAGACCCCTCTATCACATAAATACCTCCAAGAAGACTCTCTGGAGAAGTGAAAGTAGGAGGACTCACCTTATACTTTTCACGACTCAAATTGAGTACTTGTGCATCTTTTTCCAATAATTTATGCTTAGAAAAACAAGGCTGATATTCTGTATCTGGAAAATAGAGAGGAAACTGCTTAGCAATGGCAGACTCTAATTGCTCGTAAATGTACAAGTTTTTTAAAATCATTTGATGATATTGCTGCGAACTAAGTTGCCCACTAAATATTTCATTTCCATAAAATAAAGCTTCAGTTTGCTGATGTAAATCTCGCGTTTCTTCTTTTAAAATGCTTAAAATCATTAGAGATTATTTTGAATGAAGTAAACTTAGTAACGACGAAATAATAAGTCCGCTATTTGGTCAGTGTATAATTTTTCTTCCCGATTGCTTCGGGAAGGAAAATTTAACTTGTCCAGATGACGGATTTATTGTTTTGTCGTTACTTACTGGTTATCAAATGATATACTCTGATTTCTCTATTCCCAACTTTTTGATACGAGAATACAAAGTTTTATCTTTCATACCTAAAATTAATGCGGCACCGTTTTTTCCCGATATGCGTCCGCCACACATTTTGATAGTCTTTATGATGTGAAGTCTCTGCACCTCGTCCAAGGTTTGGTTAAGATTCACTTTTTTTCTTGATTTTTTCTTCTCGGCTTTCAGTACTGCGGACAAATTTAGGCTCTGACCACTTGACAAAATAATAGCTCGTTCAACCATATTTTCCAATTCCCTGACATTTCCAGGAAAGTTATATTTCATCAAGTCTTTTAGGTCTGCGGCCGAAACTTCCTTGACTGCTTTACCAATTTTTCTCGCATATTTTTTGAGGAAAAACTTGACTAAAAAAGGAACGTCCTCTATCCTTTCCCTTAGCGGGAGATTATGAATAGGAAAGACATTTAAACGATAGTATAAATCTTCTCTAAACTTGCCATCATTGACCATTTGTTCCAAATCTCGATTGGTCGCTGCGACCACGCGTACATCGACTTTTAAAGTTTTAGTACCACCAACACGTTCAAATTCTCCTTCTTGTAAAACACGCAACAACTTAGCCTGTAACCCAATTGCCATTTCACCTATTTCATCCAAAAAAATCGTCCCTCCATCAGCAGACTCAAAGCGTCCTTGACGCGCCTGAATTGCTCCCGTAAATGAACCTTTTTCGTGTCCAAACAACTCACTTTCAAATAAATTTTCGGGAATAACCGCTGCATTTACTTTGATAAAAGTCTTGTCACTACGCTCGCTTAACTCATGGACAGCCTTTGCTAACAGTTCTTTTCCTGTCCCTGTCTCACCTGTGATTAATACAGTAGCATTCGTTTCTGCTACTCGACGCACCTCAGCCAAGACTTGCATGTAATTATTGCTATTTGTCACAATTGAACTCAGGCTACTCTTCGTTTTCATTTCGTTGCGCAGTACCTTTATTTCTTTAGTAAGCTGTGCCCTTTGAGTCAATGATTTATGAAGATTTCCTTCTATTTTTGATTCTTGTATTTTACGTTCGGTGATGTCTTTCAGAAAAACACAAATGAATTCTTCTCCTTCATAATCAATATAGTGTCTGGATACTTCAACAGGAATCACTCGACCTGACTTTGTAATTTGAGTTTCTTCATAGGCATTTCCTTCTTCTTCTTTCATAATTCGCCAGCGTGCCTTCCACATCCGAATATCAGGATATGAAGTGGAGGTGTCAGTTATATTTTTACCGACTAATTCAGTTTTTTCATATTCCAATTGTCGACAGGCTGCTTGATTAGCATAGATGATTTTTCCCGATTCTTCCACCCAGAGTACCATCATTGGATTGTGCTCTAGAGTAATCTGCGCAAGACGTTGAGGGCGTGTTTTTACTTGGCGTTCGCTCATATTTCGCAAAAAAGCACAGATATATTCCTCGCCTTCAAAAGTCAAAAAATTTGTATAGACTTCTACAGGTATTTTATCTCCATTTTTTGTGTAGTGAAAAGTCTCAATAATCGATTTTTTTTCACTCTTCATACTAATCCACAATGCCTTCCAGCCTTCTTCATCCATCTCATGATTAACATCATAGATATTTAATCGAACTTTTTCATTTTGTGTATAGCCCGTCAGCTTTTTATAGGCTTGGTTCATATACACAATATTCCCTTTTTTATCAATCCATGCCATCTCTTCATGTCCATTATCGACACTATGTTTGGCCAAATACATCTCTAAGGTACGTACATTACGACCTGATACACCTTGAATTGTTCCGTAGATAGAAAGAATATCCTCTACTCCTTTCTCAGCCACCGCAGTAAGTCGTAGATATTTAAATTCATTTTGCTTTCCATCTGGCAGACCAAATTCCTGTACAAAAGATTCTCCTGATACTTTTATTTCTGCAAAATTTTGGACTAATGTGCTATGTTCTAAAGGACTCATCACAGTCTGTAATAGGTCGATTAAACTTTTTTGCTCATTATCTCGAGGAATACAAAGTAGTCTAAAAATTTCATCAGTATAAATCCACTGCTTTTTAACTACATCATGTTGCCAACTCCCTGTATGGGTAATAGAAGAGGTTAATTCGAGTAGTTGACGCGCTCTATTTTTGCTTTTATTATCAATAATTCCTAGGCAAATTTTCTTTGAATCGACTGTGAGTAATATACCATTAATAAAGGCAGGGTGAATAACTCCCTCAACGTTAATGTGCTGGGTCTGTAAATTTATCTCTCCTTTTGTGCACAGTTCTTTCCATGCTTCTCGCCAAGAGAGCAAATTGAGAAAAGGATTAACTTCAAAAATAGTACTTGGTCTTGCTTCATTGGTATTATATCCCAAATCCTTAAAAAACTGCTCATTACTGCGTAGGATTTTACCTTTTTCATCAATCCAAATGATACCTTGACGTATACTTTTCGTTATTCTGCTATAAATTTCATTAATATGTATTTTTTCCTGATTTTTTATATTTTGATTTTTTTCCGCCATAACAATAGCTTTTCTCCTGTGTTCTTGTAGACACAAAATTTTCAACAAAGAAAATATAACACGAAAAATATCGCACACTCATTGTTCTAAATACCAGTACGTATCAAACCTTTGAGTGGGAGTTACTATTCCTCTCTTGTTGTGGTGATAAACAATTAAAATAAGATGCAAAATCAACAAGTAAAAAATCTAAACTCAACTTTGAGTTTATACACTTCTTCTAACTTGACTACGACTTTTCATCTAACTTCTAACATTTATCTAATTTTTATTGCGATGTAAAAATTGATATGAATAGGATTTCTTTAATAGAAATACTCAAATAAATATAGATAGGCTCTTAATTGTAGTAAAAAAAGGGATTTTTGTTGATTTGACCTATTTATAATTCAATCTATGCTTAATATCATACTCCCTTTCCACAATGTCAGAACATTTACTTCCCTATTTCCCCTTCTCCCCCATTTTCTCCACCTTTCTCAGCTGTTTTTCTCTCCATTCCTCTTTAGATAATCGTAAAGGTCCAATAGTTGTCATCTTTACCTTGCTGACTCCAACAAATTGAAAAGTCAATTTTTTCAAAGCATGATAAGTTGGTCGTCCATTGATCCAACGATAAAACCAAGTAGGTTGATCCATTGTCGTGACAACGCGCGCAGACTTTCCTGTAAAATACTTATCCCACCAAACTGAACCTTCTCGCTTTTTAAAGGCAATAGTAGGAAGGAAGGTGCGATCAAAAAATCCTTTTAATATTGCAGGCATACTCCCCCACCAAACAGGAAAAAATAGAACAATGTGGTCTGCTCGCTTAATTTTTTCGATACTTTCTAATAAGTCAGGTTCTAATTCGGTGCGCTTGCGGTAGCCATATTCAAGATTGGGGTTGAAGTCTAAATCTCGGACGATAATTTCCTCAATTTTAAGGTCTTTGTTAGCTTCTGCACCTTTTTTGTAGGCAGCATAGAGCGCAAAATTGAAACTTTCAGGGTCTGGATGACCTTGGATAAGTAGGATGTTTTTCATTTTTTGGTTGTTTTTTGTTATATGAATGTCACGATAAAATAACAGTCAATTTTCTGTTTAAGTTTTACAAATTATTAAAAAGAAAATTTTGGAAAAGTATAATAAATCATAAAAAAAGGCACAAAGCGTTTCTTTTCGCGTTTTGTGCCTTCAAACAGAAGAAATATATGATATGAGTTAATACTCAAAAAGGTTCGAGCGAATAAACGCTCGAACCGTAATAGCAAGTTATGATGGCTAAAATTCTCGCCACTGGTGCGAGAAGATTATATTTTGATAGATATTAACCTTGGAAACTAAAGTTCCTTGGTATTAATCTACATTATCGTGTAAAAAGCTGTTCCCATTTTTACGTAGTTCTGGATTTTCTCCGTCACCTACTGCCCAACGAGACATTGGCTCTTCATTCGATTGTTGTATATCGTCTAAGTTGACTCCACGACGTTTGTATGCTGGCTCACGCTCTAATTCATACACGACATCTGGATTACTTAATTTTGGTTTGATATTGCGCAAGCGTTCCCGACGTAATCGTTCCTCTTCTTCACGACGACGAGCATCTTCTTCGCGACGAGTACGATCTTGCTCAGCCATATAAGGCTCATTGTAACTATAGTTGTTGGTATTTCTGTCTACGCGACGAGGAATATCATCAAACTCAATAGTTTTGCGAGGTTTAGGTTGTTGCGGTGCATCATCATCAAATCCGATGTCTGCTAAACCATTTTTTCGTGGCTCAAATGTATCACGAGGCTGCGATGTGTGACGCGGTGCGCGCTCATCTTCATCATCCAAAGAAACGCGTACTTTACGTTCTTCTTCACTAGCTGCCCGAGATTGTTTATTACGCTCAAAACCTGTAGCAATAACAGTTACACTCAATTTCTCACCTAATCCTTCTTCGTAACAATTACCCCAAATCAAGTTTGTTCCATAGCCTGCTTCTTCTTGTACCCATTCGGTAATTTCGAAGATTTCGTCCATAGTCACCTCTTTAGAACCAGAGGTAATATTCAATAAAATATTTTGGGCCCCGCGAATATTGTTGTCCTCTAATAATGGAGAATTCAACGCTTCGTCAATAGCTTTCTTCGCTCGGCTTTCACCCTCTGCGACAGCAGTACCCATAATGGCAACACCAGAGTCGCGCATTACAGTATTTACATCTTCAAAATCCACGTTTACATAACCAGGAACTGTGATAATCTCAGCAATTCCTTTGGCAGCAGTAGATAAGACATTATCTGCTTGCATAAATGCCTGACTTAAGGTCATAGAACCAAAAATCTGACGCAATTTATCATTAGAAATGACGATTAAAGTATCGACATTTTTCTTTAATTCTTCCAAACCCTCAAAACCTTGAGTCGTACGGCGACGTCCCTCAAAAGTAAAAGGTAAAGTAACGATACCTACTGTCAAAATGTCCATTTCCTGAGCAACTTGCGCAATAATCGGCGCAGCACCAGTACCTGTTCCACCACCCATACCAGCAGTGACGAACAACATTTTAGTATCGTCAGATAAATATTCTTTGATTGCCTCGATACTTTCTTCACAAGCCATTTTACCCACTGAAGGTTTAGAGCCTGCGCCACGTCCTTCTGTGAGGTGTGGACCGAGTTTTATTTTGGTAGGAATCGGGCTAAGATTCATCGCTTGATTGTCGGTATTGCAAATCGCAAACTCAACTCCCACGATACCCTGCTTGTACATGTGTGTGACGGCGTTACTTCCTCCTCCGCCGACACCTATTACTTTGATGATAGGGAGGTCATTACCTCCTTTATCTTCTTCCATTAATTTAAAAATCATAACTGCTAAATTTTGTGTGTCAAGTGAATACACATTAAAATACACTCAATATGTACTAATACATAATCGTGCCGCTTTAGGCTGCATACTCCTTTTTTTTGGGGCATAGTGTAATTGTTCCCCGTGTTTTCTATAGTAGTTTTCTACGGTAGATCTATTGTCAGCAGTCAACTGCTATAACTTTGTCTTTTCTATACCGTTTTTCTCGACACCGAGACTTTAGCTGTCTCGGTGTAGTTTCTCATGCTGTTCTTATCTTACTTTCTCTCAAAATAGTCCTCTAAAGGTAATAATATTTTTTGGCTAAAATCATACTATTAAAAACAAAAGCCTTACTTATCTAGTTTTGAAATTCCTCAAAAAATCAACACTCTGAAATACAGACCTATACAGAATTTATTTTTAATAAATTATAAGCAAAAATATTAACTTTAGTTAGAATTTAACGTTCTTTGAAAAATCCCGTGACAGGAAAAAATTAAAATCTTAAAATCAAGTATTTACTTAGGATTTTAATTTTTTTATGTCACATGCCACGGGATTTTTCAAAGAACCAAATTTAATTAACCTAAAACTCAGAATCAGGCTCTGCTTCAAACCATTCTTTGGTTTTCTTGAAAATACCGTCAAACCAAGAACCTTTATCGTCAATCACTTCTTCTTTTACTTCATCAACAATTTCTTCTTCTTTTGCTTCAATGATAGACTCTTCGACTTTTGATTTCTGTGTGTATTTCACTTTTCCGCTTTCTACATCAGAGATACCTTTCAACAATAATCCAACTGCGGTAGAGTAAATCGGACTGCTCAAACGCTCAGAGTATCCGTGTGCCAAATGCTCAATAGGAACACCAATGCGACAAGAAATGCCCGTGTGAAATTCAGTTAATTTCTCAATATCTTTCAATAAAGCCCCACCGCCAGTCATAACTATACCACCAATGAGTTTACCTTCGAAACCACTGCGGCGAATTTCCCAAACAACATAGTCCAAGATTTCCTCAACACGCGCCTGAATGATACGAGACAAGTTTTTCTCGCTAATTTCTTTTGGGTCACGACCTTTCAAGCCCGGGATTGTGATGATGCGGTTGTCATAAACCTCATCAGCCAATGCAGAACCAAATTTAACTTTCAATTTTTCTGCCTGTTCTTTCATCACTGTACAACCTTCCTTGATGTCTTGTGTAATCACATGACCACCAAATGGAATAACTGCTGTATGACGAATAATACCATCTTGAAAAATAGTAATATCTGTCGTACCGCCTCCAATGTCAACCAAAGCGACACCTGCTTCTTTTTCCTCACGACTTAATACTGCTGCTGCACTCGCAATCGGCTCTAAAGTCATGTTTGCTACTTCTAAATCAGCACGCTCTACACAACGGTGAATGTTGTTAGATGCTGTAATCTGACCAGTAATAACGTGGAAATTTGCTTCTAAGCGGTTACCACACATACCTATTGGATCAACGATGCCTTGCTCGTGATCAATCGTGTATTCTTGTGGAATAACATGGATAATTTTGTCACCAGGAGGGAGCACTAATTTGTGCATATCGCTGATGATTTTTTCGATGTCAGCGTTGCCGATTTCAACATGACCTGCTTCGCGGGTAAGCATGCCTCGGTGCTGCAATGATTTGATATGTTGACCAGCAATACCAACGTGTACGATATTAAATTCTTGCCCAGCAGAACGCTCAGCAGCTTTAATCGCATCGCTAATAGCGCGGACTGTTTTTTCGATATTGGCAACTACACCACGTGTCACACCTTCACTATTCACTTTACCAATGCCTAATACTTCTAATTTACCATGCTCATTTTTGTGTCCAGCAATGGCGCAAACTTTAGTGGTTCCGATGTCTAATGCGACAACGATAGGGTTTGTTTTTGATTCCATCATAAGAATTCGTGTTTTATAGAACGACTTGCTAAATGAAAATTAAAATTGAAATAAAAACTGTTTTCAGTAGGTTTTCATTCTTTCTATTCAATTCTCTAATGTGTAAGTTTAATGCGCCGTTCTCTTTCCTCTGTTAGTATGAATGTCGTAAGTATATTCGGTTTACACGATTTGTAAATTTATCTATCTTTAAAAATTTGACTATCAGTCTGATTCAAAAAATAAATACCTTACATACAATACAAACACAATACCTAAAACATTGAAAATTAAAATTTAAAGCAAAATAAAATGTGTGTAAGTGTTGCTTAATTAGAGCTTATCTAAATTTTATCTTCCTGAAAACCAACATTTTGCGAACCTGCCGTCAACTTTTACTACTCGTTTATCTCGATAAAGTCGCAGAAAAACTTTTAGGCAGAACCTCAAACTGATGATTTTCAGTTTGATAAATTTTTAGATAAGCTCTTAACTTTAATTGTCATTTATAGAATTGTTTTCTTTTTACTTTCGTCCTATTACTTGACCGTCGAAACGGACATCAATTGTACGATATTTCCTCCAGCCTACTCTACTCATTCCCTCCTCATAAAATTTTCGTAAACGTCGGAATTTATTTTCAATTTTTTCGAATTTTCCGAACTGTATTTTTTGTTTTCCTACTTTTGGAATAAGAATAAATTCCCCTCTTTTTACATGTACTTGCTCTATCATTGAATTCCAAAAATCATTTGCTCTAATATACTGAGTCAAATAGTACAAATCCTTGAGAATGTGTCCATTAGCTGAGACCATAAAAGTTGGTTCATGAGGAGGGATATCTCCTGTAGCTACCAATACTCTCGCAGAATAATGCTTTGATGTAGGCATTTTTTGACCTTCTGTATCAAGGTAAAAACTCTTCCCATTTTCATCAAAATAACGCAGTATAGGTTCTCTCTGTTTAATACTTATATGAATACGATTTTTGGTATCCATAAAGACTTCTGCATCTTTAACAAAAGCTTCGTCTTCTATGATGCGTTCTACTCTTTCTATGTTGACTATGCCTATTTTTTGAGACTCTAACTTAAACCCAAAGCTACGTTCGATTGTCGTCAAAATATCAAGACTATCAATCATTGTTTTCCCATTATTCAATGGTTCAATATTGATAAAGACATTGCTTACATTATCGTCTTCCTTCTTTTCTACAGCAGATATTATCAATATTGCCGCCGTTGCGACAACGAGGATAATGGCTATTTTCTGTAGTATGTTTCTTACTTTTTTGTTCACGTTAGTTATTGGTTATTATGTTATTAGTTATTGTGTTACTGGTTATTTTTCTATAATAACCAATAATTAATAACCAATAACTATTCTCCAAACAGTTCTTTGATTGGGTTTCGAAACACATCAATATCTCCTGCCCCTAAAGTCATTAACACCTCAAATTCTCTCCCCTCCAATTCTTGCATTAAATTCTCTTTTGCTAATAGCTTTTTATTTGGATTAGTCATTTTATCAAATACTATCTTAGAAGTCACTCCAGGCATTGGAAGTTCCCGCGCGGGGTAAATATCTAGTAAAATTACTTCATCCAATTTACTCAATTCTTTCGCAAATCCGTCTTGAAAATCATTGGTACGACTGAATAAGTGGGGTTGAAAAATACCCGTTATTTTCTTGTCTGGAAATAGCTCTTTTGCTGCTCCTATCGCTGCTTTTAGTTCTGACGGATGATGTGCATAATCATCGATATACACTTTTTCTTCTGTCCGATACATAAATTCAAAACGGCGTTTTATGCCTTTGAATGTTTCTAATGCGCGTTTAATTGCCTCGCCTTTGACATCTATTTGCTGTGCAATGGCAATGGCTGCTGTTGCATTTTCGATATTATGTCTGCCTGGTAGGGCGATTTTTATGTTCTTTATATTTTCGATTTTACTTTTAAAATCGAAGACAAACCAGCCGTTTTCGACTCGGATATTTTCGGCTTTGTAATCTCCTTTTTCTATGCCATAGCGAAAGGTATTTTTCTTTCGGGAAATGGCTTCTACTTCATTTTGTAAGAAGACAAATCCGCCTCGTTTTATCTTTTTGACGAATGCTCCAAAGCCGCTTTTCAACATACTTTTTGCATCGCCATAAATATCTAAATGGTCTGCATCTGTGCTGGTTATTGCTGCCATTTCAGGGCTTAAATGCAAGAAACTGCGGTCGTATTCGTCTGCTTCCACTACTACAAAATCACTTTTCCCTGAGACGAAATTGCTACCATAATTCTCCGCTATTCCTCCTAAAAATGCAGTACAATCGACTCCTCCTACTTTTAGGATGTGTGTCAATAGACTGGTGGTTGAGGTTTTGCCGTGTGTTCCTGCGACGGCTAATGTTCTTTTTTGACGCGAAATAATGCCTAAGACTTCTGCTCGCTTCTTTAGTTCATAGCCGTTTTTACGCAGCCATTGTAATTCTTTGTGTTCTTTGGGTATGGCTGGGGTGTATATTATTAGTTCTGGATTTTTGGGTATGTGTTGTATGTTTTCGGTGTAGTGTATTTTTATGCCTTCTGCTTCGAGTTGTTTTGTCAGGACTGTTTGTGTTTTGTCGTAGCCGCTGACGGTGTAGCCTGCTGCGTTGTAGTAGCGAGCTATGGCTGACATGCCTATGCCGCCTATGCCGAGGAAGTATATGTGGTTACTTGTTTCGATATTTTTATTTTTTTAGACAGGATTAACGGGATTACAGGATTGCTGCCCTGACTTGTTCCTATTTCGACTTGTTCCCGTTCTGACTTGCTCCTACTTTGATTTTAACGTTTTTATTTTTTTAGACAGGATTAACGGGATTACAGGATTACCGCCCTGACTTGTGCCTATTTTGACTTGTTCCCGTTCTGACTTGCTCCTGCTTTAAAATGTTCTATTTTTAGTTATTTTTCTTCTTTCGGGGTGTATTTTCGGTATTTACGTTTTATTTGTAAAGACCTTGCTCCGAAGTTAATTAATAGTCCTCTATCAAATCCTGTAGCTGTTAAATAATTGACTAATTGTAACTCATGTTCGATTGCGATATTTTGTACTGCTTTCACTTCAATAATCAAATCATCATGCACAAATATATCTAAACTACCCTTTCCAAGTTCTTGTCCTTTGTAACTAATTGTAATTGGCTTTTCTAATTCAAATAGTAATCCTCTCGCATCTAACTCCAAAGCCAAAGCTCCTACATAAAATTTTTCTAAAAAACCTAAGCCCATTATATTGTGCACCTCATAAGCTGCACTAATTACTTTTTCTGTTAAAGGGTCGTCAATTTTATTTAACATGATTGTGTAGTTTTGTTAAAAATAATTCTTACTGTTTCACAGGAAAAAATTCTACAATCAAACAAATAATCATTTAAGTCAAAACAGGTACAAGTCAAAACAGGTACAAGTCAAAACAGGTACAAGTCAAAACAGGTACAAGTCAA
>CAZQTE010000098.1:10955-15289 GCA_964595615.1 uncultured Saprospiraceae bacterium | reverse complement strand
ATCTAACAATCTCAGGAAAGTCATTTGAAGTCTATCAGAATAAATCGAGTAGTCATCCTAAGAAGAAAAGTGTGATTGATATATGTATTCAGGTGGAGTGAGGATGACCATAATTTCCAATTAGTCAGAAACATTTTAAGCCCTATGAATAAATATTATCTCTTTTGCGTACTTTTCATATTTTCTTGTACAGAGAATAATCCGAGAGGAAAATTTTTAAAAGAAGAAGTTAAAGATAGTAAGTCAAAACTTGTAATCGATTCAATTTGGGAGAATTACAAAATAACAGAAATTAGACTTCCAGAATACGGGCTTTCTCATAAGTATCATTTTATCGATAGTTTAGAACCATTCGAATATTCTGTTGAACATAGAGGGGAAATTTTGATGAAATATGATAGCATCCACAAAGAGGAGTCCTACAAGACGGGTTCAAGCATTCATATTCTATCTAATGAGGAAGTCATGGATTCCCTTAATATTGAACTATTAATAGCTTGTCCTTATGTAATGCGAAATTGTCTTCATGTAAATATTTTTCAAGGTGACGAAAATGGCTCAATAGATACATTAATTGCAGACTATACACCTAAAGGTGATATAATCACTTTAAGAATTGATAAAAGAATAAATGAAATAAATGTTGAGACTTTCTTATGTGAAAAGGAATTAGACAAGCTAAATCTTCCTTTGCAATAAATAGACCAAGCTATTTTAACAACTTTCTCACACCAAAATCTAATCTATATCGTTCTCCTCCAATAAAATAGAAACAAAAAAGTCATGAAAAATATCACACTATTCCTCTTCAGTTTATTATTGATTACAAGTTGTAAAAAAGACCAAGACGAAATACTCTTTCCTTTTCCGCTGCAAGATATTGAATTTTCCATTCCGCCGACTGCGAGTCCATTTCAAGTTCACTATTTCAATCTTGAAAATGTCGTTACCAATCAGGAAGGACTTTTTTCTTCCAATAATATAGATGCAAATTCTGATGTTAGAATAGTGCCATTGGAGTCGAGTCTGAATGTCTTGGTAGGGAATATTGATTACGATTTTATTGAGCAAATGTCGATAAGAATATGCGATGCAGGTGATGTATCTGAAAACTGTGGAACGGAGATATTTTGGAGGCAACCAGTGCCCTTAAATGTTGGCAATATTTTGGATTTAATACCAAGTGATATTGATGTCAAAAGATACTTGACTCAAGAAAAAGTAAATATTCAAGTAAAATTGGAGCTTTTACGTCAAAATCCGCCGCAATTTGTGGAGACGCGTCTCTTACTTGATTTTGCAGTAAGAAGAGCTAACTAATACATTTTATACTTTCCGAACAATGAAAAATCTGCGCATCACAACCGTCCAAAGTGAATTATCATGGGAAAACATTCCTGCTAATTTACTCCGTTTTGAACACAAATTAGCAGATTTAGAAGGTAAGACCGACCTCGTTATTTTACCCGAAATGTTCACGACGGGTTTTAGTATGTTGCCAGAAAAATTGTCGGAAAATATGTTTGGGCAAACCATGACTTGGTTGGCAACACAAGCAAAAAAGCTAAACGCGGTCATTACAGGCAGTTTTATCGCACAAGAAAACGGGCAATACTTCAATCGCCTAATCTGGATGCGTCCCGACGGCAATTTCTCCAAATACGACAAACGTCACCTCTTTACCCTCGCCAAAGAACACGAACATTACGCACAAGGCGAACAACGCTTAATCGTAGAGTTAAACGGCTGGAAAATCTGTCCGTTGATTTGTTATGATTTGCGTTTCCCCGTTTGGGCACGTAATAATGTGAATTATGATTTGCTGCTTTATGTCGCGAATTGGCCAATTACCCGCAGTCATCATTGGAAATCTCTCCTCACTGCCCGCGCTATCGAAAATCAAAGTTATACCATAGGTGTTAATCGAGTAGGAAAAGACGGCAATGATTATATTTATTCTGGTGATACGAGCATCATTGATTATTCAGGAAATATCCTACATCAAGTCGCTAATCGAGAAGATATTTTTACCATGACGCTTTCTTTGAGTGAACAAATGGTCTTTCGGGCGAAGTTGAACTTTTTGCCTGATGGTGATAGGTTTTCGATTGAGGGTTAAAATTCTTAAAAAATAGTTAAAAAACAAATCATAATATAATGGGGATTTTTAGTCGAGAAAATGATTTAGATTTTCATACAGGAAAACTGGAATGGAATGAGACTTCATCTCCCCTTCTATTCAAAAACAAGAGAAATAAATTAGGAGTAGAGAGTAGTAATGAAGCCTCACGACAGGTAAATGAACAAGTTTATAACGATGATTTCTATTTTTCAATGTTAGTGGGAAAATTTGAAGCATTAAATGAAATAATAGACTCACAACTTCAAGAAGATGCAGCACATTCAAGATTTGAGTGGAGCATAACTAATCATGAAATTAATACTATTGGAGGAAAGCTATCAAATGAAAGTGTCGAAAAAGGCATAATTGAGTTATCTAAATTCGTATCTAAAAAAATAATTAAAGGAGAGTATCATCAATTTTTATTCACAGATATCTATGCTGTTTGGAAAACATTTTTGCTTGGTAACGAATTTTCAAAATATGGTATAATAGATATACCCAATACCAACAGTCATTCTTCTAAATTTATTTGTACTTTTAGAAAAGGTGAAATAAATTATTACTTCAACTATGAATTTTTTAATTGGTAGAAAACTATTCAAAACCAAACCATGAAAAGCACCCTCACCATCCGCCCAATGCGCGCAACAGACAATCCAAAAGTAGCACAAGTAATCCGCACCGTCATGCCAGAGTTTGGCTGTGTCGGCGAAGGCTATTCTATTGAAGACCCAGAAGTTGATGCCATGTTTGAAGCCTATAATGGTGACAAATCTTGCTTTCACGTCGTCGTAAATGAACAAGACGAAGCTATCGGTTGTGGAGGCATTGCACCTTTAGACGGTGGCGATGGTACGGTTTGTGAATTAAAGAAGATGTACTTTTTACAAGAGGCGCGTGGACATGGATTAGGAGGACAAATGATTGATTTATTAATCACAGAAGCAAAACGCCTTGGTTTTCAACAATGTTACCTAGAAACCGTTACAAGAATGGAATCTGCCAATGCTTTGTATCAGAAACGAGGTTTTAAGTTATTGGAGAAGAATATGGGCTGTACGGGGCATTCGGGTTGTGATTCTTTTTATGTTTTAAATCTTTAGGTGTCCCCTAAGGGTAAGCAAGGGACGAGAAGTCCTGACTCCTTGCTTGCCCGTAGGGACTCCTGAAATTAAAAAACCAACAGCACTCTCAATTTTCACCGCAAAAAAATTAGATACGACTACTAATCAATGAGCTTCGACGTAACATATTATTCAAGAATTTACCGTGATTTTCGGGCGATAGGCACGAAAGATTACCCTTCTGTAGTACATTATTACGAAGACCATGAAGAAGGTATCAAGCAGTTGGAATTTTTGGAGTATTTTGAGATATTGGCGGCTTATACTTATGCTCTTTACAATTTGAATGCGCACAGTAAGCACATTTTAATGGCGGAAGTACTCATTGGGGAAGCAATTAGTAACAATATCAAAGAACACAATGAGGAGGATATTTTCTACAATACTTTACTCCGAAAAGCTGTTTCTTATGGTAAGCTGTTGCACTTTAAAGATGCAGAACATGTCTTACGCGAATTGATAAAAATCAAACCTAATAATATTTTCACGCAGCGTGAACTTAATACATGTCTGCTGGCTCAAAAACCTAAATACATCAAAAATGCTCGGGCATTTAGCGTTTTGCTTTTCTTTCTTTCTGCGGGGGTTATTTTTGTTGAACTTATTTTTATTAAATACTTTTTTCCTAATCTGACGCATTATTTTGAGTATACGCGGATTGCGCTTTTTGTAACGGGTATTGTTGTGCTGATTGTGGCTGAAATTTATTTTAAAAGGAATACTAAAAGTAAGTCTGATGCTATTGTTAGAGAGGCATTGGAAAGGAAGATGCTATAATGATTTTTTTAGACCCAGTCGGGCAAGCGAGGATTAACAAGATTTCAGGATTGCTGTTTTGACTTGCTCCTATTTTGACTTGTTCCTATTTTGACTCAGTTTTTTTGAGGATGATTTTTATGATTGCTATGATTTTTATGTAAAAGACCTAAATCAAAGCATCAAACCTCTGCGTTTCCCCATCTCTCCCGACCTATCGGCACGGGACAAGGTTGCGTTCATTCCAAAAAAAAGCGGGCAATCCAAAAAGGATTCACCCGCATATAATGTTAATTGATTCGCCAAATTTGAGAAAGAGATTTATTATT
>CAZQTE010000098.1:7013-10855 GCA_964595615.1 uncultured Saprospiraceae bacterium | reverse complement strand
TCACCGTCAATGGTCAATCCCGATAGAAATGCGGGACAGGCTCAACAACGGTCAACTAAAATTTATCTCGCTATCGTCACATCTCCTTTAAAGACGACAACTTCGCCATCCACAAATTCTACTTCTGCATACCATACATATACCGCGCTATTCATATCTTTTCCTCTATGTGTACCGTCCCAACCAAAGAATGGGTCATTTGGTGCAAATTTTTCTCTAATAAAAAGACGTTCGCCCCAACGGTCATAAATAGCAAAACTATTCACACGAGATACGTTTTCATCTCCGAAAATGTAGAAAATATCATTGTTCCCGTCATCGTCTGGAGAGAAAGCTGTCGGGATATAAACATCATGTTCTTTGCGTACATAAACTGTGATAGACGTCGTTACGGGGTCACAAGCATTTGCTTGGACAGTTACAGTGAATGTCGTCGTCTCGATTGGAGTCGCAGTTACATTTAAACAAGTATCGCAATTTAAGTATTCACTTGGCGACCAAGTTACAGAGTGGATGGAGTCCAATGGCGCACTTACCAATGCTTCCATATCAAAACTATCACCCAATGTCACCGTTGGTGGTTCTAAGTTGTCGATACTTGCTACTAATACTACGTTCAGTTCTTGAGGTTCTGTAATGTCAAAGTTAACTGTACTTTGACAGCCATTTGCATCTTCAATTACTAAAGTATAAGTTGCTGCCGCTAAATCTGTAAAATCAGCTTCATCTGTAAAGTTTTCACCATCGAGAGAATACATGTACGGCTCAATTCCTCCACTGACACTATTGATTTCAATCACACCGTCTTCATCTCCATAACATCCAATACTTGTAACTGTAATGTCTGCAATTGGCGCACTTTCGATAGCTTCGATAGTGACCTCATCTGTAGAAGTACAGCCAAATTCATTTGTCACTGTTAAAATGTAAGTTCCTGGTAAAGTGATTTCTGGGTTCATTTCATTTGAAAGGAAGCCGTCCGTCACGCTCCAAGTGTAAGTCAAACCTTCGCCTTGAGAAGTATTTGTACCGCCAAGAATGGCGCTTGATTGTTCACAAGTCAAAGTTTGCGCTTCGCCGGCATCAGCAAGAGGGATGTCATAAATGACGACCATTACTGTTGCCGACTCCGAATTACAAGGAGTTTCTAAAGATTGGGTGTAGGTGAATGTATATGTACCGGGATTAAATAAGTTGGTAGTCAAGGTCGCGTTTTGAGCATCGAAAGCATTGTTTTGTGAAGGGATTTGGGAAGTTTCCGTCCACACACCGCCAGCATCCGCGCCGACTAATTGTTCTGTTAAGTTAATAAGTTCTTCTGTGCCCGCGCAAAATTCCAAAGTCCCCATGGACTCACCTGCACTGGCATAATTGGCAACTGAGATGATTGCTGTCCAAGTGTCTGGACAACCTTCTGGTGCATCTGCAATTACGAATTGCACGAAGTAATCACCTGCGTCTGCATCTGTGGCATTGAAAGTAGTACCGTTGATTGTTGCTGGATTTTGACCAGTTGGTGTATTTAAAATAGTCCAAGTTCCTGCTGTTACTTCATTTTGTAAAGAAGTCAAATCTAAAATCGCTGACTCATTACACAAAGTAGAACCGCTAAAAGAACCGTCAGGACAAGAGCAATTTTCTACCGTTACTTCTACGCTTACAGAAACATTCTCACAAGGGAATTCTGCATTTGTAGTTGTAAATGTGAAAGTATAAACACCAGGTGTAACATTTAGGAAATCAAGAGAAGGGAAAGGCCCGACGGCATTACTACCGTCGGTGTCCTCCCATGTTCCGGGAATTGTATTGTCTGAAAATAGGTCATCAAAATTTAAAACGTGAATGTCATCCTCGCCATTTGTATTGCAAACTGTTGCATCTGGTTGCACAGTAATACTTGGCGTTTCGTTGACAGTAATAGTAACGGATTGGCTCGGGAAAGCCGCACATCCGTTGGCGTCATTGATAGACTCTAAATCAAACGTTGTTGTATTTTCTACAGTGACTGTATAGTCATATTCTGCTGGTAAGTTTTCTAAAAGTTCTCCATTGATTGTTGCTGAGAAAGGCGCATCTCCTGTAAAAGATAAATGCATTGTTGCTTCTCCTGCCTCACAAATCGTTGCTTCTCCTGTAAATGTCACGGTTGGTCCTGAAAGGAAGCTTACAGGAAGTCCTACACTTACTGACAAACAAGCATCATCCCAATCAATTGTATTTGTTAGCTCATTTCCTGCTACCGCTGCGGAAAAATAGGTAACATCGACATTCATTCCTGGCATCAATTCGAACTCAGGCTCTGTCTTAATATCAAAAACATTTGCACCAATTTGATTAGCTGTACCATCGTGAATGACAAAGAACAGCGCATCGTTATTATCCAAAACAACATTTTCAGGATAATCTAAAATCGCTGTTTCTGCTTGACACACTTCAACACCTTGACCTGTCAATACACCTGCAAAAGTTGTACAAACACAATCATTCAATCCTGATACTACTAATGGCGCACAAACGCCGTCTGTAATTTCAAAAGCGAAAGGGGTTCCTCCTGCGATTGCGCCAGTCGTGTATGTATTTCCATTCCAAGAACCGCCAGTTAAATCGTTGATTTGTAAGTCAGTTGAATTAGAATTGACTTCGATAGTTACAGTATAAGTTTCAGTTGCTAAGTCGCAATTTTCTGTTACTTCGATTAATTCTAACTGATTGCTTATTACATTTAAACAAGCATCTTCGCCTGTTCCGCAATCGTTGTTTGCAGCTACACAAATTTCGCCGCCGTTGTTGTCTTGCCAGATAAGGGTGATTTCAGCCGTATTTTCTCCGCTGATAATTGTTGCATTTGTTGGAATAGTCCAAGTGAATGATGTTGCGTTGGCATCGCTTGTCGCGGTGTATGTTGCTTCGCTGCCGACACATACTAATTCATCGCCGCTGATTTGTGCTGCGCTCACATCTCCACTTTCATCTAAGACACAAACTTCTGCGCTGTCTTCACAACCATTATTTGTAATTGTCAAAGTATAACAAACTGCTTCACTGACGGAGATTGTTGCGGTGTTTCCGATAGTTTCGCCTGCCGCATTTGTCCAAACGAAAGTATCTGCCGTAGTTGTTGAGGCATCTAATGTGACGCTTTCTGTTGTACAGTTAATTGCAGCTGGTGTTGCGATATTTATTTCTGTAGGGAGAAAAGATACATTTATATTAATTAATTTATCACAGCCATTTTCAGCAATTACAGTCATTTCATAATCACCTGCTTCACAATATTCTTCGCCTTCATAAGTAGCACATTCTCCTGCACAAAGTGCAAAATTTACTTGTTCAGGTTCATTAACATCAAAATAGCTCACCGTCAAATTTATCAAACTATCACAGCCATATTGGTTTACTAATAAGACATCATAAATTCCAATTAAACAATATTCTTCACCTTCATAAACACCACAAGAAGTTTCGCAGATACTCATACTAACAGATGTCGGTATATCTGTTACATAATAGCTTACTGTCAAATTTACTAAACTATCACAACCGTTGTCGCCGGTATAAGTCAACTCGTAATTTCCCGCGGCACAATATTCTATACCGTCATATTCGCCACAGTCTCCTTCACAGATTTCCAAAGTAGCACTTGTTGGTTCTACATTAGTAATATTTTCGATTGTTAAGTTGATTAAACTATCACAGCCATTTTCACCTGTTAGAATGACTTCGTAATTGCCAAGTGCACAATATTCTGTTCCTTCATAAGTTGTACAAGCATTTTCACAAATTGCTAAATTTACTGCTGTCGGTGCAATTATTTCGTAGTTAGTAATTGTCAAATTTACTAA
>CAZQTE010000098.1:0-6913 GCA_964595615.1 uncultured Saprospiraceae bacterium | reverse complement strand
TCGTTTGAACATTTACTCAATTCAACTTCCGTCGTTTCATTTGCAGGAAAATTGTTTATTGTCAACTGAGTTGAACTACCACAATCTGTTCCGTCTGAAGAATTCAATTCGAAAACGCCCGTTTCGCAGTATTCTATGTCTTCATAGGTAATACAAGCATTCTCACATTTTTCCAGAGTAACAAAAGTCGTTTCGCTTGGTGCAGTAATTGTGATTGTACCACAATTATTAGATAAGTCTCCGCAGAAAGTTGTATTTTCTTGTAAGTCAGAAAGACTTTGTCCGATAAGACCTGAAAGTTGATTTGCTTGAGTAAGGATGTATGAAAAACCACAGATTTGATATTCACCAGCTGGTGCAGAAGTCAAATCTGGATTATCTGTTGTTGCAAGAATTATATCATTTTGAGATAACAAGAAAGTATATCCGTAATCTAAAGTATCTGGTTGTGTCGTCTCCCAAGTTGGTGTTGCACTAATCGCTAATTCTTCACTTCCTATACATGCTGTCACGTTCTCAACTTCAATCGCTCCACCGTCAGAATCACAGGAGAAACAGCCCATTCCGCATTCGAACTCTAAGGAAAATGTCTCAATTGCCCCAATATCCCAAGGACAGATATCACTAACCGCCAATGTCCACAAACCATTTGCTGGTGCACCAGGCGTATTAAAATCATTTAAATCACAATTAGGTGCCACAACTGCTGGCGTGCGCGGGTCTGTCACCCCACATGGTACTGTCCAATCTTCACCATTCAAACAAGCCCATTGAGGACCATTACATTCGTATTCTTCGTTATTCGTTAAAGGGTTATCGGTGCCAATGTTAACACATACATTAATATTATTAAATTGAGTTCCACAACCTAAAGTATCATTATTGATATCTGCCATTACCAAATAACGTGTACCATTAGGAGAGATTAAACTTGCTGAAAGGTCACCAATCCAAGTGTGGCTAATTTCAAAACAAACTTTTGTTAAGGGACAGGTAGAGAGGTCATTCTCACCATTTACTTCCACATTGACGTGAGCGTAACTGACGGAATTATTGTATATCGGCACCGGGCAGTTGGTGCACGCGCAGTCTGCGTCCTGCGCCAGCAGTGGCAAAGCTGCAATCGTACAGAGTACGAAAATGATGAAAAATTGTAATGCTCTCTTCATGATGTTATCTAAATCGGTTTGGAAAATCGCTGCGATGCATTGACTTTCCTGTCTTTTTACTAAGTAAAATTCTAAAACTTAAGTGTATGTGTACAAAAAAAAGAGGGGGACAATTTCAGACTTCAATCAAAATGCTAATAAACTTACTTAAACTTAAAAATAGTTTACCAAACACCCTTCTGACTACGAAGCATAAATGCTGTCGCCCAGAGCGCGGGACACGCTCATTATATAGAAATGTTCACTGTTAGACCGCCGAAGAGAGCGGAAAGGGACTGTGTGTATACTGTTCATTCTGCTAGTACGTTTTAGTCAAAACTAATATGTAAGTCTAATTTTGATAAAGTGTGAAAACTATTGCTAAGACACGGGAATATCTTTCTAAAATGCGGGAAATCATTTCAGAACACAATTCATTTTCAGTCTTCATTATAGGTTATGTAAGATTAAAAATATGCCGCTATGTGCAAACGACAAACTTCAATTAGGGTTAATAATTTATCAAAAAAAGTAGAATGAACTTTCTTCAAAATGAAGAAAATATTTTTTTAGTGTTTGCAAGTTTTCTTAATCAGGAGATGTTTTCTGTTGGGGAGACAAGTAATGACACAAAGATGCGGATATTTCCGCAATAAATGCAAATTTTTATATACTAAAAAAATAATTTTGTTAGGCTTTGATTTTTTGATATTTATAACACATCGAAAAACAAACGCTTGTACATTACGAAAAAAATACATACCCTGTTTCAGGTACAAAATTATTTTTTCAAATGTCAATTATTTCTTTAAAATAGTACTAAAAAATGCCATTTAAAACCTTTCCTGATTAAATTAAAATTTGCTAATAGGTAGGATTATAAGTATATCATATATTACTATACAAAATTAGTACCGGCATGACATTAGATAATCATCTAATGTATTAGGTGAACAATCTATAAAAGGTTCGCTAAAATACACTTTCTTGTTAGAATACTGTTAAATGCCTCTACTGAAATGTCCGAAGATAAGACAAATTCTGATTAACAGTAGCATTTATCTTATCTTCGTGTCTATATTCTATCACGAAACCCTTGTTTCGAATATGATAACTTTCTTCGAAACAGCTGTATAAGATACTAAAAAAATCTAAAATAATGAAATATATACTTTTTGCTCTTTTCCTAACTAGTTCATTTTTAGTCCAAGCCGAAGATGGAATTGACTTCTTTCACGGTACTTGGGAAGAGGCTCTAGAGAAAGCAGAGAAAGAGGATAAAATTATCTTCGTTGATGCCTACGCTGTTTGGTGTGGTCCATGTAAACGCATGGCAAAGAATGTCTTCACACAAAAATCTGTCGGAGATTTTTACAATAAGCATTTTGTAAACTTGAAATTAGACATGGAAAAAGGAGAAGGATTATCTTTTCGTAAGAAATATCCTGTACAGGCATTTCCAACTTTATTTTACATTGATTACGATGGAAAAACTATTCAAAAAGTAAAAGGTGCTCAATCTGTTGACAAATTCCTAGCTTTAGGCAAGTCTGTTTTAAGCAAAGTTGACCGTAGCGCACAATATGCTGTTAAATACGAAGAAGGTAATCGCGAACCTAAGTTGATTTACGATTATATCAAAGCCTTAAATCAAGCAGGAAAATCAAGTACTAAAATCGCTAATGAATACATTCGTTCTCAAAAAGATTTAACTTCAGAAATGAATTTGAAAATTTTGTTAGAGTCAGCGGTGACAGCTGATAGTCGTTTATTTGATTTAATGGTTGATAACAAAGGTGCAATTGAAAAATTATTAGGCAAAGATGTTGTAAACGAACGTATTTCTATGGCGTGTACAAAGACAGCGGAACGTGCCGCAGAATTTGAAAGCAAGGATTTATTAGATGATGCAAAATCTAAAATGAAGAAGCATAATTCTTCTGAATATGCTTCTTTTGCAGCACAAGCAGACATGAATTTTGCGCGCAAGACAAATGATTATAAAGGCTATGTAAAAGCTTGTCAAACCTACGCAAAGAAAGTTTTGAAAGGTGATGCAGAAGCATTGAACAAGTTAGCAATGGATATGGAGAAAACTTTCGGGCGTAATGAAGATTGTATGGAATGCGCAGAAAAATTTGCAAAAAATGCCGCGGAGACGGGCAAAGCGTACAATTTCTATTACACTTATGCTAAACTTCTCTACAAAAATGGCAAGCAAGCAGAAGCCTTACAAGCTGCTCAAACATCTCTTGCTTTAGCAAAAGAAGTTGGCGGCGGTGCAGAGAGAATGGTAAGTGGTTTATTACAAAAAATACAGCAAGGATAAAATAAATTGGATTGACTATGTCTTTTAGTAAAAGACATAGTCAATCCAATTAACATAGAAGAATGTGCTTTAAAATATCAATTCAAAAACGAACCAACACAAGTTTTCCAATCATGAAAAAAATTCTTCTTCTTTTCGCATTTACAGTTTATTTAGGAAGTTTAACAGCTCAAGGCGATACTGCAGGTATTCAATTTGAGCATGCACCTTGGGCAGATATTCTGACAAAGGCAAAGGCAGAAAAAAAGATAATTTTTGTAGATGCCTATACAGAATGGTGTGGTCCTTGTAAAATGATGACTGCTAAAGTTTTCTCTCAAAGCAAAGTTGCGGAATACTTCAATGACAATTTCATCAATGTAAAAATTGACATGGAAAAAGGAGAAGGTCTTAAATTATCGGAAGAATATAGTGTCATTGTTTACCCAACCTTATTGTTTATTGACGGAAGTGGAACGATAGTTCATCGTGCCGTTGGTTATCATGATACAGATACTTTTGTTGCATTAGGAGAAACGGCAAATACTCCAGGAAAAAGATTGTCTGGTTTAGAAGACCGTTACAATTTTGGTGACCGTAGTGCACAGTTTCTTTATGATTATACATTTGCACGTGCAGATGTAATGGATGGTTCGCATGGAAAAATTGCAGAAGAGTACTTAGAAACACAAAAAGACTGGAGCGAAGAACGTAATCTTACATTCTTATTTCGTTTCATGGAAAATACCGAAGGAAAGATGTTCGATTATTTTTTACAAAATAAAGATAAATATATCGGACTATTCGGAGAGACACCTGTAGCACGCAAATTACAGTACATGATTAATTCTTCGATACAAGATACTAAAGAAGATAGTGCCCTAGAGCAAGTTGGTCGCTTATACAAAAAGGTGTATCCTGCAAAAGCAGAAGAGATGACTTCTGATTTTGCAACCATGTATTATCTCCGAGCAGGGGATATGCCTAATTACATCGCTGCTACTAAAAATCATTTTGAGACTTATGGTACAAATGATTGGGAAAGTCTGAATGAAGCTGCCTGGAATTTCTACGAATTTGTGGATAACAAGAAAGAATTGAAGCAAGCTATAAAGTGGGCACAAAAGTCTGTCTCATTGGAAAAGACTTTCTACAATATGGATACTCTTGCAGCACTTTATTACAAATTAGGAAAGAAGAAAAAAGCATTAACAACAGCAGAAAATGCAATTTCTTTGGCAAAGTCTACAGGTGAAGATTATTCAGAGACACAACGATTATTAGAGGAAATTAATAAACTCTAATAAGCTGTAAAAAAATCCCGAATTTTTGATAATTCAAAAATTCGGGATAATTCAAGTTTAATTTAGATTAATTATCTAAACTATTTCACTCCAAAAGCTTTTTTCACTTTCTTCACATAGTCTAACTTCTCCCAAGGGAAAGTCTCCACTTTTACTTTCTTCGTCTTACCAGAACCGTCTGTGAAAGAAACAGTTTTCTTCTCAGACTCACGTCCCATGTGACCATAAGCAGCAGTTTCAGAATAAATTGGCGTACGCAATTTCAAACGCGTTTCGATAGCGTAAGGACGCATGTCAAATACATCATTAATGATTTTTGCGATTTTACCATCATTCATTTTCACTTTAGCAGTACCGTAAGTGTTTACGTAAATATTAGTTGGTTTTGCCACTCCGATAGCGTAACTCACCTGAACTAAAATTTCTTCACAAATACCAGCAGCAACCATGTTCTTAGCAATGTGACGTGTTGCATAAGCAGCAGAACGGTCAACCTTACTTGGGTCTTTACCAGAGAATGCACCACCACCGTGTGCACCTTTACCACCGTAAGTATCAACGATAATCTTACGACCAGTCAAACCAGTATCACCGTGAGGACCACCGATAACGAATTTACCCGTTGGGTTTACGTGATAAGTAATTTTACCTGTGAAAAGCTTTTGAACACCTTTCTTACACAATTTCTTCACGCGAGGAATCACGATATCGATAACGTCTTTTTTGATTTTTGCTAACATTTTAGCATCTTTATCAAAATCATCGTGCTGTGTACTCACTACGATAGAGTCAATACGAATTGGCTTGTGATTGTCACCGTACTCGATAGTTACTTGTGATTTACTATCTGGACGCAAGTATTTCATTTCTTTACCCGCTTTGCGGATATCAGCCATGACTTGCAAGATTTTATGAGATAAATCCAATGCCAATGGCATGTAATTATCCGTTTCGTTAGTTGCATAACCAAACATCATACCTTGGTCACCTGCACCTTGGTCTTCTGGATTTTTACGTTCTACACCTTGGTTGATGTCAGGAGACTGCTCATGAATAGCAGACAAAACACCACAAGATTTTGCTTCGAACATGTACTCAGATTTAGTGTATCCGATACGTTCGATAACGTCGCGAGCAATTTGTTGTACGTCTAAGTAAGTTTTAGATTTAACCTCACCAGCTAAAACAACTTGTCCTGTAGTAACGAGAGTTTCACAAGCTACCTTCGAGCTTGGGTCAAAAGCAATAAAGTGGTCAACCAAAGCATCTGAGATTTGGTCGGAAACTTTATCTGGATGTCCTTCCGATACGGACTCCGATGTAAATAAATACGGCATTGTATTAAATTATTTTTCTGTACATAAAGGCAAATATTAAGCCTAAAAGTAAATGTACACTTATAAAAAAATAGAGCGTCGGATATTGTTCTACAGGAAAATTTCCGTTGCGGTTTTTCAAATCAGGCGCAAAGATAGGAAAAGAGATAAAAAGATGCTTGTTTTGAGCAAAAAGAGAATACATTTTACCTATGTTGTGGTAAAATAAGCCGTTTAGACTGCATCTAATAGCAGAATAATAGCTTAGAAGCTATTTGAATTTAACTAATTCTCTATCCATACGGACAAGTTGTGAGGACAATTTTCCGCCTATTTTCACTTTTAAAATCCTTAAAGACCGTAGGGTATTAGCGGTTTTAAAAGCCAAAATAAACGAAAAATATTCTCTCATAACTTGTCCGTATGGATAGAAAAATACTTAAACTCAAACAGCTTCTTAGGAATTCAAAAAAATGTTTTTTTAATTCATTTATGAAGATAATCATTCCTCCTTTTGGCTACCAAGAAGACTTTTGCGTTCGCACTTTCGAGATTGATAGTACAAAAAGTGCAACTTTACCTGCTATCGTACAATTGATGCAAGAGGCTGCTATGCAAAATGTCATTGATATTAAGCTCTCGATTTGGGATTTAGAACCGCACAAAATATCATGGGTTGTGATGCGAAAAAATATGACAATTAATCGTCTACCTGTATTGGGAGAAAAAATACAAATTCTTACCTACCCTGCTGGTTTTGAAAAGTTCTTTACTTATCGGGATTTTCACTCCTATACACTTTTTATAAGTATTTGATAATGAGTGGTTTATTTTTTT
>CAZQTE010000097.1:0-15365 GCA_964595615.1 uncultured Saprospiraceae bacterium | reverse complement strand
CTTACTCCCCTAAAGGGGAAACCCTACCGGGAATGATTTGGACAAAAACAGTAACAAAATTTAGAACCAATCAACCCTGCCCATTTGGGGGAACTTTCGCTGATATTAATTTTTCGGTAATTCTTTCATTTTTAGACCTTTGGTTGAAAAAAACAGATTGAGAATAATCAAAAACTCAGCCCTGAAAAAAGTTCCCCCATTCTGGGGGTTAGGGGGTAATTAGTGGCTTTTTCAAATTCAAAGTGCTAAACTTACACAACTCTCAACCCATAACCTCACAACCCTTAAAGCCCCAAATTCCACCACCGCCGACTATGCAAATACCATATCGTCACCGCTCCAAGAATAATAAAGTAAAATATCTCCGCAGTCCAAGCCAGCATCAATCCACCATTCGTAAATTCAACGACGATATAGATGTAAGTTAAGTAAAAAACAGCGCAGCACAATTGTAATTTTAAACCAAACATCGTCGCCCCTGCCCCTGCCAGTCCGTTGAACAAAACGCCAACAATGGAGAAAAGAATAAGGATAATAAATAAAATCCAAAGAATTGGACGACTCTCGGTAATGAGACTCATATCTTGTGAACCTAAAATTGGATATAAAGTCGTCTCTGGAAAAAGGACAACAGGCAGAGCTAATATAAGCGTAGATAAGCAACAAATCTTAGCGACCTTCCAAGTTATCGGGACGACGGCTTGACGCTTTTTAGCGCCGATAAAATTACTGACGAGTGTATTTGTTCCAGAAGCAAATCCCCAGCATGGAATGGAGAGAACTAAATAGACTATTCTGACTAAATTAGATATGGCTAATTCGCGCTCTCCTAAGTTTTCTACAATCCCGAAAAATACAAACCAACTTCCCAATCCTACTATCGACTGTGCGACAATCGGGGTCGAGAGTTTCATTTGCTTTTTGATTAATGGAATATCTAATTCAGGTAGTTTGAATAAGCCCATTTCCTTTGCTTGCTTGTCTTGCAGCATGTAGATAAGAAAGGCTAAAAAAGTGCATATCTCTGCGATAGTACTCGCTAAACCTGCACCCGCAATTCCCATTTCAGGAAAGCCCCATTCTCCAAAAATCAAACAATAATTAAGGATAATATTGACAATGGCAAGAATAAGAGTCGCGACAATAATAAATCTGGTGCGTGCAATTCCTGTATAAAGTGCAATAAAAGCTACGCCTGCATAACTAAAAAACACTCCCCAAGACCTCGTACTCAAATAATCTAAACTCTGATAAAAGATACGGTCACTATCCACAATGAGCGAGAAAAAGTAATAAGCCCCAAATTGCATAAACAAAAACATGACCACAGCTAATGCCAATTCAAAATACAACATGGAGTAAAAAGTCAAACCTGCCTTTTCAGGTTTCTCCTGCCCCATTTTACGGGCTATTAATATCTGTCCGCCCTTGCTAAATCCATATCCAATCGCTGCCACCACCAAATAAAATACAGAAACAAAGCCAATTGACGCGAATTCGCCATTGCCCATGCCATGTACTTCATCATAAAAATATAGGAAAATACTGTCAGCCAAAGCAATTACATTCTGCGCCGCACTACCGAGCATTATCGGTGCGGAGATAGATAGTATTTGCCTATAACTGGTGGAAAGTTGCATTATAGTGTTGGACGGTTAGGGAGTGCTTTGGGTCACAAAAAGGGTTGAGGAGTTGTGGGTTGTGAGTTTTGGATTGCGCATTCCTTAGAATGGCAAACTCACAACCCAAAACCCGCAACTCAAAACTCTTCTACTTCTTACGCTTGCGTGCTTTTGCAGCTTTCTCTGCCTTTTCGGCTTTCTCTTGCTGCTCTTTCATAGCTTGTTGGAGCTTTTGCGCGAAACCAGACTTCTTCTTTGGTTTTGCTTTGCTGGTGTCCAATTCAGCTTGTAATTTGTCATTATTGATAAGGAAATTCTTGGTAATTACCGTTTGTGCAACATTGAATAAAGCACTAAAGAATAAGTAACAAGTCAAACCTGAGGCATAGGTATTGAAGAAGAAAATGAATGTAATCGGCATGACGTACTGAATGTACTTCATCATCGGATTGCCCTGTGACATATCGACCAAACGACTGTTGTACCAAGAGTAAAGTACTGTTGTCGCTGCCCATAAGATTGTAAATAAACTCAAGTGATCGCCTAATAATGGCAAGTCTGGAATAGAGAAAAACGCATCATAAGACGATAAATCCTCTGCCCACCAAAAACTCTTTTGACGGAATTCGATGGCTGCGGGGAAGAAACGATATAAAGCAATCCAAATCGGCATTTGGAGTAACATCGGCATACATCCACCTAATGGACTTACGCCGTATTCGCCATACATTTTCATGGTTTCTACTTGCACTTGTTGCGCATCGTCTTTGTATTTATCTTTTAACTTAGCAATTTTTGGTTTTAAAAGTGCCATTTTCGCTTGGGAGCGAATCATTTTGTAAGTCAATGGGTATAAAACCAACTTAATTAACATTGTCAACATCAAAATAACGATACCAGCACTGCCAATAAAGCCAGACAAGATATTAAATGCAGGACGAATAACCCAACGGTTGATTGTTCCTAAGAAAGACGAACCGAAAGGAATAACATCTTCCATATTTGTCCCATAAGCGCGCAAACGGTCAAACTCATTTGGTCCAACATACATCGCCATAGAAAAACGTTCGCTACCCAATGGAATCAAGACTTCACTATTTAACTGCTTCAAATCTTTCGAGTCTTCTTCTTCTCCGATTGTCGCAAACTCACCACTACTGAAAGGCTTGTCTTTCGCCATCAAAGTGGAGTTAAAGAACTGATTAGAGTGCGATACCCATTTGATACGCTCATCAACTTCTTCCTCATCGTCACCTGTACAAGAACAATAATCTACCCCATCTTCAGCAGCTTTGAAATAAACTGTAGAATAACGCTTTTCAAAGTCAACGTTTTTCTCCAATTTATCCAAATAATCTACCCATTTCAATTTGATATTGCGCGCATCTGCGGATAAGACATTGCCTAAACCGACAAAACGAATATCATAGTCAATATTGTAAGTCTCTGGTGCAATGCTATATTTTTGCTCAAAATAGCCGCTACCCGCATTCGCACGGTAAGTAACAGAGTTTTCTGTTTTTTCAGCTACTGTGAAGTATAAATCGCCAGATTTAATCGTACGACCATTACTTGCTAAAGGCAAAAGGTAGTCAAACTTATTCTTACGGTCATTCAACAAAACCAAGTCTGTCTTGATTTCTTCATTATTTTCGTCTTCCGTAATCTTTTTGTGTTGCGACAATTCTACTTGCTTGACACGTCCACCTTTATTCGTCAAAGTGACTGTAAATAAGCCATTTTTCAATTCTACTGTCTCTTCATTTCCTACTGCTGCTGCACCAAAATCACCAAAAACTGTAGACGCTTGCGCCTTCGCGATACTATCTTGCTCAGGTGTCAAATTCTTAGGCGCTTCTGGCTGAATGAGTCCTTGTGCGCGTAGATTGTCTAAGCTGTCCAAACGTCTCGTCTCCGCACGGATAGAGTCCTGTGCGCGTTTCTCCATTTCAGCTGCTTTAATTTGTTCGGCAGTTGGTGCAGTATAGTAATTATACCCCATCAAAATCATAAAAATCAGTACAAAACCGATTATCGAATTCTTATCCATTTTACTCTTGTATGTTAGAAAAAAACTTGGAACTGTTGAGTATTTTACTCAATTGTCCAATTCTGGGGCAAAAGTAAACTTTTTAATTGGCGTGACGAAAGATGCACGACGATTCTGACAGAAATATAGACGAATGAACTGGAAGTTGGTAGTTGAGACTTAGTCGTTGAAAGATATAGAGGTCTTATTCTTGATAAAATGAAACAAAAAAAGCGACTTCTAACTATCTCCTCGCCTTTTTTCAAGACTAAAAGAAAGCTAAAAATCGCTCTTTTTAAATATATAAAATCGATAATTAGAACATATCCATGTTTGGAGATTCTAGATGTTAGATTTTAAATACTAGACTCTTTTAACAGAATCTAACATCTAAAATCTATCGTCTAATATCTCATCTACCTATTTATCTCCAAGTATCCTGAGTAATTCTGCTCAAGAGTTGAAGTCGGATCATTTAGGTTTAAGATGTAAAAGTAAGTACCGTCAGGTAAATCTTTTCCATCCCAAGTTCCACGCCAGTCATTTTGATAGTTAATGACATCATGAACGCGGTTACCCCAACGATTGAAGATTTGAAGTCTACTGTCTCTAAATCCTTCAACACCACTTATTGTAAAGGTATCATTGAAAGCATCGCCATTTGGAGAGAAACCATTAAAGATTGTAATACCTTCACATTCAACAGTTATAAAAGCCCATGCTGTATCACAACCGATTGTATTACAAATCGCATATTGTAAACTATCAGGTGTAGCAGGGTCGCAATATCCGTCTTCTGGTACATAATTAATCGTGCCGTCAGGACTGAATGCTGCTGCACCAAAGTTTGGCTGCGTCACAATGAAGAATGTATCTAGTAAACCATTAATCGTATCATTCGCAAATGGATTGAAAACAACTGGTTGGTCTTGACCTGTAAATGTAGAATCAATCACAGCAACTGGTAAATCAATGTCACCAGAGTTAACAGTAATGAAAACATAAGTTGTATCACATACTCCTAAATCATCACACAAGACGATACATGCTTGGTCTTCACCTGGCTCTAAGCCCGTGAATGAGACACATAAACTATCACCTTGTTCTGGCGTATTTCCGATAACAATTACATCGGCATTTGTGCCTGACAATCCTGGACAATCATTAGTTATTGTTGCAAAATTGCCTGGTAAATCTAAAGTATCAAAGCATAAGGTATCGAGCATTCCTACATCTAATGTTAGGAAAATAGTATCAGTATCTACACAAGCTACTGTTGATATTAATGTATCTCTACAGCCTGTTAATTGGTCTTCAAATATCAATTCAGTTGTACCCGCTGGAACAGTTATCGCAGTTCCATTAGGGTCTAAGTTGATATTTACACCTAAAATTGCAGTTTCTTGAGAAGAAATCTGAACAACAGTTAATGTATAAGTATTTAATGGAGAACCTCCAATAAATGCTTCTGGTATATCTTGATAAATCCATGTGTTTAACGGGTCTGATGTATTCATCAAAACCAATGCATCTTCGATTACATCCACAGTATCAACTGTAGTTGTAGTCACACCGTCCATATCCGTAATATCTAAAGACAGAGCATAAGGTCCTAATTGTCCACCTGCTGGAACATCAAATAGTAGCATTGAATATAGACTATCAAAATCACAAGCAGAACGTGTTCCATTGTAAGGAACACCACTTACAAAGATGTCTATCCCTGCTAAATCTTCCATAAGAATAGGTAAACAAATCTCTCCTTCAATCGCAGTACATTCGGTAATACCAGCCCCCACATTATCCAAAGCAAATAAATCATCACATTGCTCTAAGACTTCAACATTTATCGTCACAGTAACACATCCCATTCCATTACAAACCTCTAAACAAGCGGTATCTAAACCAATCATTAGTGGGTCTAATGCAATACAATAAGTTTCTAAGTCAATAGTGAAATCAACATTGTCATTTGTATTCGGGTCACAAGTATTGGTGATAGAAATAATACCTGTCGTATCAATATCTAAATCTTCGTATAAACAAATTACTTCTGGTTGACCTAAGTTGATAGTTGTATCAATTTCCAAATCAACAAATTGAATACAACGCACATCCACAAAGAATTCTTCCATACATGTACCGTCAACTCGTGTAAATACAAGTGTGTGTTCTCCTTGTCCTAGGGTTAATGCGGCATTGTTCGGTGCCTCTGGGCAATCTACAAAACCTGCTGTATATGGTAGTCCATTGTCTGTAATAGTATAATTAACCATACTATCTACAGGCTGACTTACACAGAATAAAATAGGGAAATCACAATCAGGCATGATGATTTCTGAGTCAGAAATCGCTGATAACTCAGGACAGCCCATCATATCATCACACATTACATTGATATTTACAATATCCGTACAAGTTGTGATTGGATTTGTAAATTCAATTTGGTGTGTTCCTGCTGTTAAATTCAAGCTGATGCCATCATTACTTCCATTTGTTAGGATATTATATGGCAATAAATATTGAGTATCTAATGCAACATCTGTAATGTATAAAGTATCATACATTCCTGTAGTTGAGGCATTGTCAAGTCGACTATCTGAGAAGTTAGAAGACCAAGCCGCAGCAGAGTCCCATACATTCAAACTATCATCTAATGCTGTTACGGAAGAGAAGTTACCGCTGAATATATCTCCATTGATAGTCACACTATCAACAATATACTCACCAAAAGACAATAAACCAGAGATACCACTATAGTCATAGAAACCACCTAAGATTTCACCTCCACAATTGTCATTTACATCCACAGGGTCGCCGTTATCAGTAACAGTGTAAGCTGTAATATCTGCTCCATTTATATCTAAACAATATGGTACAGTTGCATCACAATCTTCTAACATCAATACCACATTATCTACAAGTATTAAATCATCTGGACAATTTGGTATAACATCAATGATAACATCTAATGTATCACACTGAACCATGCCGTCAATAGTACTACACACCGTAATACATCCTTCATCTGCTCCTAAATAATCCATATTTGGAGTAAATACAAAGCAAGTATCATCAACAATAGTGAAAGTACCATTCATTGGCTGTCCACAGATGCTGAGTGAGTCAAACATTGGATAGTCTGCTGTTATATCAAAACAAGTCGTATCTGGTTCGTTTTGCGGTGTTTCAATAAGTATTGTTTCTGCACCGTCGAGTACATTGATATTGATTGTATCTGTACATCCTGTTTCGTTGATTGTAAGAACGAAAACGTGTGCTCCAGGCTCTGTAAATACGAAGTCAGTGCCTCCAGGAATTTGTTGTGCAGCAGCAGGGTCATCTGAAATTGTCACACCATCGGTGACAAATAAATTCCCATAAACCGTGTCCATATTCCCTCCAAAAATACTATTTCCAATATTTTCAAAAGTCCAACTACCTGTTGTATCCCACATATTCATCAAATCAACAACTCCAGCAATATCATTAGCCATTCCATCAAACATAACTCCGTCAACCGTCCAAGTAACCATTGTAAATGGTGCAGGTGGGAATGTATTTGTTTGGTAGACAAATGCATCAGTAAGCATACATGCTCCTTGTGGACCAGCGTAAATTTCACCATCCAACTCAAGAGAATAATTCATAGCTATGTCTACTGGCAAAATTGGTAAACACAGTGTAGAAACACCCATGTCTGTTATCAGCATCGTATCAGAAACTGCAATAAAATCCTCACACTCAACCGTGCTATAAACCATGACATAAGTCGTATCACAGAATTGTGGGTCAGTATCATCACAGTGGACAATACAAATTTCTGTAGTGTCTAAACCTAATGCACTTGAAATATCAATATTCAAGCAAGTATCTTGTTCAATAGTAACACTTACTTCATCTGGATTAAATCCACAAAGAGCTGATGAACTTATATCACCTGGCAATTGTAAGTAATTCGTTGTCAATAGACAAGTATCAAAAGCTCCTGTACTCGGTGCTTCAATAAAAATAGTATCTAAAGGTGGTAATGTTTGAATAACAAAAGTTGTATTTATACAATTTGTATTCGGGAATGGGACATCATCACAGACCGTCAAACACATTGTATCTAATCCTACAAAACCATTTAAAGGTGTATAAGAAACACACGGTAAATTCTCTAAGATTGGTGCTGTTCCGTCAGTCGGAGTTATACAATAACCAATAGTTCCATCCCAGTTTCCTACTAAGTCTGTAGTATCTGCACAGATTTCGGCAATCTGTGTTTGAAAAGGAGTTACTAAAGGAATAAACTGTGCTTCTAAATCTTCATTTAAGTTAACAGTTAAAGTATCTGTACAACCAATAAGGTCTGTAATCTCAATAGTATGGACTCCAAAACCGTCAAGAGTGACTTCTCCCCCATTTGCATTAAATGTTTGTCCAAGAGAAATAGTTGTCGTTGTTCCATCTGCTAAAGTCACAGTCATATCTCCACAACCTTGACCTTGAGCAATACCTGAAATAACTTCGTCATCTAAATCTACAGTCCAGTTGCTAGCAGGGTCATTTAATTGCATACTATCAATTAAATCCGTAATATCTGGTAAGACAAAACTGAAAGTTTGTCCATTACATAACCATTCATCAATTATTATTTCCTCGCCAGTAGGTATTGCTCCGTATAGATAATTGTAAATTGTATCTACATCACATGGTGCAGGAATTACAGGAATAGCATCGCCGTCTACAATAATTTGATAATCAGATAGTAAAGTCAATTGAGGAACAGGAATACACACTGCCGTAGTAGGCTCAAGTGTAGTTACTGTCATTTCTTCCTCTGCAAATACTGGCGCACAATCTGGAGTTACCGTTACATTAAAGTAAGTTGTATCACAAATTGAATTTGGTGTGCTATCATCACAGTGAACAATACAAACTTCTGTTAGTCCAAAGAAGCCGTCAAAAGGGTCAAATGTTACACAATTGTCAACAATTGTTACATCTTCTATTTCTGTATCAACTGAACCACAAAGTTCTCCACTGATAATGTTACCAGGTAAAGTTAAAATTGGGTCTTCTAAGCAATATTCTAAAGTTTCTAAAGTGTTGACTGTTACATCAACTGTATTTGTTGGAGGGTGTACATTTATGATAAATATCGTTGTATCACAAATAACTCCTGATGCATCACCTGCTTGACAAACAAAAACACAGAATTCATCCTGTCCTAAAAATCCGTCACCAGGGAAATATGCAATACAGTTATTTTCAAAATCTGTTATCGGTGCACCACCATTCATTGGGTCTCCACAGTAGCCTAAACTGGCAACTTCACCTGTTGGTAAATTTTCACCTGTAAAGCAGTAAGGATTAGTAGGAATATTCATTGGAGTAGAGATAAAAATTGTATCTCCTTCTCCTTCATTCGGCGTTGGAGGCTCTACATCATTACCTTCTACAATGATTGTAATATTGTCTGTACATCCTGAGTCATTGGTTGCTACGAGTTCGTATGTTCCTTCTCCGTCAACTTGGATACAAGTTCCGTTAGGAATAGATGTAACACCAACATCAACACCGAAAGTAATACCATTGGCAACTACGGTCATATCACTATAAGTTCCGCCGTCTTCACCACCTAAAATTGTATTACCAGGGATTAACTGCCAGTTCCCTGCAGGGTCCCAAATATTCATTTGGTCTACTAAGCCTTCGAGGTCATCAACCATTCCAGAGAAAGTTCCACCGTTACAAATCCATTCTTGTACTAAGTAAGGTCCAGCAGATGCTCCAACTACTTCAAATAGTGGATAACCTGTTAGTGCAACTTCATCACAGCCCAAAAGCTGTTCTGTATATTCTGCGCCATTTAAAACCAAATTATAAGCTACTAATTGTCCGATTGGTGCTGGAACACATACTTTACCACCAGGTAAAAGGTCTGCAACGTTTACGGTAATAGTCTCTTCTACAAATAATACTTGGTCATCGTTAGTTAATTGTACAGGATTGATGTCAAAGGCAGTCGCGCAACTTCCGTCCGCATTTCTCACAAATATACTGTATGATCCTTCTGCAAGACCTGTAAAAGTATTATTCGTTTGATAATTTAAACCGCCATCAATACTGAATTCTAAGTTGCTCACATTATTCACATCAACAGTAATCTCACCGTCTGGTACGGCACAACCGCTTGGGTCGTTAATTGTGACACCTTCAATATCAATCTCCATTCCACCAGAATTCTCTACCATTACTTCACCACCTTGGGTCATACAAACACCTGCTGCGTCTTGTACAACAATAGTATATGTACCTACAGGTAAATCATTAAAAGTACCAAATGGGGAGAAGTTAGCACCACCGTCGATGCTGTATAAAAGGTTATCACCACCAGAGGCAGTAATAGTCAAGCCTCCTGTTGTTTCTCCACAACCAATAGCTATGGTTTCAATATTATCAATTGTTAAATCGCTAATCATTTGGATTTCAGCCTGACCTCCAGCAGTTTCACAAGAACCGTCTGAATTTCTAACAGAGATGTTATATGTTCCAGCTGTTAAGTTGGTGAAATTGTTATTCGCTTGCCATGACGTTCCGCCATTAATACTATACTCCAAATTACCATTTCCGCCATTAGCAGTTATCGTAATACTACCGAAGTTCATACCACATCCGATATCCGTAGCCTCTATTGAACTAACAGAAATAGTTCCTGTTTGGACTAAATCTATTGCAGCTATACTTGCTTGACAAGTACCGTCACCATTACGTATAGCAAGGTTATAGTTTCCTGCTGCTAAGGCATTAAATGTAGCAGAAGCAGACCAAGTTGAACCGCCATCTATACTATATTCGTAACCTGAACCATTTCCTCCAGTCCCGGAGAAACTAATGGTACCATCAGTCATGCCACAAGCTGGATTAGTGAAAGCTGTCGTTGCTTGAGGGTTTCCAGATGCTGTTAATATCAAAGGATTTGCAGCGAAAAAGATTTCTTCATCTGTTATAATATTCAAAGCAGAAACAGTGTATGAACCTGCTCCTAATCCTGTAAATGCAGGATTATCTACATAATCCTCACCATCGATTGAATAGATATAGGCAAAATCAATTGGTCCTGTAATTGTAATAGAACCGTCTGTCACTCCACAATCTGTTGGATTAGCAAAGTCTAGGGTCAATTCAGTAGTATTGTTAGTGCCAGCAGATAAATCAATAAGGTTACCTGACTCTTGACAAGTGCCATCTGCATTTTGAATGAAAGGCTGATATTCTCCTTCGCCAAGATTTTCAAATGTCCCATTGGAACTGAAACTTAAACCTCCATCAATACTATATTGTACCATAGAGTCATCTCCAGTAACAGTGATAATAATACTACCATCATTTGATGTTGATGTAGTAGGGTCGGTAGATAAAATGCCTGCGATTTCTGCACAAGCAGATGCATCTGGTTCTATTAACACAACTTCAAAGTTTCCTACAAAGTCTGTTCCTCCAACATTGCGTACTTCAATTTGATAAGTACCAGGAGGTAACATACCAAAGAAATTACTAGTTTGCCAGTTTAATCCACCGTCTATTGAATATTCTAATGTGTTACTGCCACATGCCGTTGCAGTAATTGTAATTGTTCCGTTATTGGTACCTGGACCAGTTGGAGACTCGCCAATAGCGCCACCAAAAGTAGGTGTATCGTTTTCTGTTATGATAACAGGATCGCCAATTGTACTACAGTTACTGTCTGCATTTCGTACACCAGGTGTATAAGAACCTGCCGATAAACCTTCAAATAAGTTACCAACAACCCAAGTCGCACCGCCGTCTATTGTAAATTCATATGCTGGTAAACCACCTTGAGCCTCAATAACAAGGCTTCCATTTGCTGTTGCACAAGTTGCTTCGTTTAGCGCTGTAGAAACTAAGGTTGGTCGGACTGGCTCATCTATAGTTACGCTTCCTCCTGATACTTGACAAGAAGAACCACCTTTTCTTACCACTATTTCGTATGTTCCTGCAGCTACTGCATTAAATTGATTAGTATTTTGGAAAGTAAGTCCCCCATCGATACTATATTCAAAAGTACCGTCATCATTGGTTGCTAAAATGGTAATCAAACCGTCTGCAGTTCCATTACAATCTGAAGTTCCTTGTGTAAATGAAGGGTTTAGTGCTGGACTGTCAGCAGAGTTCAAGTTTACCGTACCAGCATTCACTTCACACGTACCGTCTGCATTTCTTACAAAAACTGAATAAGTGCCTGAGCCTAAACTCGTAAATGTATTACTTGAAACATAAGTATTACCACCGTCGATACTATATTCGAAATTACCTGAGCCTTGAGAGGCTGTAATCACGATAATACCGTCATTATTTCCACATTCTGAAGGTTGAGTAGCTAAAGGTTCTTCAACTAAAGGAGCACCAACTGCTGTTAATTGAATTAATTCGATAGCAGAACTGCATGTTCCATCCGAGTTGCGAACTGTTATATTATATGTTCCAACGGACAATCCGTTAAAAGTGTTATCTGTTTGAAAATTCGCACCTGCATCAATACTATACTCATAAGTATCTGTACCACCAGCTCCTGTAATTGTCACGGAGCCATCAGAAACACCACAAGCAGAAGGATTTGTTAAGGAAACATTTGCAATAGTTGCTTGGTCAGATGTTGATAGAGTTATATCTTCTCCAATGACTGGACAAGTTCCTTGAAATTGATTGCGAACAGCAGGAGTATACATCCCCGCATCTAAACCATTAAAAGTACCAAAGAATTGCCACGTTAATCCGCCGTCAATTGAATATTCTAAATCACCCTCTCCTGTACCTGTTACAATAATAAAACCGTCATTACTGTCACACGACGTTGGGTTTTGAGAATCAGATGCTCCAATAACTGGTTCACTTGGTTCTAAAAGGGAAATTGCACCACCATTTGTTTCACAAACAGATGATGTCACCACTATATTATATTCACCTCCACCTAGTCCAGTGAAAATATTATCATTTTGGAAAGTTGCACCTCCATCAATACTGTATTGAAAACTACCAGCATCATTTTGTACTAATACAGTAATCGAACCATCTACGGTGTTACAACCTGTTGGATTTTCAGTAAAGAAAGTTGGAATTGCAGGTTCATCCGTAGAACTTAAGGTTTCTGTAGAACCAAAGACCATACAAGTTCCGTCTGCATTGCGTATGCTAATTTCGTAAGTTCCAGCTAGTAGATTTTCAAAAAGACCTGTAGCTTGAAAATCTGTTCCATTTAAGCTATATAAGATATTATCACCCGTTGCTTCAACTAAAATAGAGCCATTTGCAGTATTACATGAAGTTGGATTCGTTGGAAATACTCCCGTAATTGTTCCTCCATTAGTAGATAAAGTGATTGGTTCACTAACAACTGGACAAGTACCATCGTTAATGCGTACAGTAACAGTATAAGTTCCTGCTGCTAAACCACTAAAAAAGCTAGATGCTTGAAAGTCGATACCGTTAATTGAGTATTCATAAGTATTTGCACCAACAACATCAACGCTAATTGTTCCGTCTGTTGCACCACAATCACTTGGGTCGGTCAATGCTATATTATTGATTGTTGCAGAACCAGAGCTTAGTAGTTGGGCTGCATTTTCTAATAATGCACAAGTCCCATCACTATTTCTAATGCCTAATAAATAATCTCCAGCAGATAAACCATCAAAGAAGTTAGAACTTTGCCAACTTAAACCATTATCTATACTGTACTCATAAGAGCCCGTACCACCAGTTGGTAAATTTACACTAATACTACCGTCTGATGAGATACATGATGATGCAGGAGAAGCTGTAATGCCATTAAAAGTTGGAGCATCTACCTCTGAAATTGTAACTGCCTCTGAGTGATTTACAGGGCAGGTACCATTTGCATTTCTTACGATGATATTATAAGTTCCTTCTGTTACATTATCGAATGTATTTGTGAAAAAGAAGTTTATACCATTATCAATACTATAAGAGTAAGAATCTTGACCACCTGTGGCTGTAATTACAATACTTGAACTTTCATCGCTACAAGCTGCTGCTTGGTTAACAGCTACATTTTGAATAGTCGGACTTGGTGGTTCAGTTAACTCAAAAGTTGGTCCATTGACTGGACAGGCTCCATTACCTGAATTAACAATAACAGGATAAGAACCCGCTGTTAAACCAGAGAAAGAATTACTTGTTTGGAAAGTTGCACCATTATCGATACTATATTCAAAATTACCGTCATCATTATCAACAATGATAGTAATAATCCCATCACTTGCACCACAATTACTAACTGGTTGGATAAATTCACTTACAATATTTGGCTCTAAACCACCTGGTAAGCTTACTGAAGGCCCGTCTACAAAACAAGTTTGATCTGCTGTACGCACACGAATATTATAAGTTCCTCCAGATAACCCATTAAAGTTATTTGATGCTTGCCAAGTCAGACCATTATCTAATGAAAATTCTAAGTTATTTACATCTGCATTACTAATGTTTACCGTGACAACACCGTCACTTGCCAAACATGAACTTGGACTAAATACTGTAGGTACTTCTACTTGAGGTGCATCTGGTGCCGTTAAAACTACTAGACTTCCAAAATCAGGACAAGTATCATCATCCGCATTACGCACTCCTGGATTGTACTCCCCTGCTCCTAAGCCTGTAAAGGTTGCTAAATTCTGCCAACTTGCCCCGCCATCTACTGTAAACTCGAAATTGCCATTAGTACCACCAGTAGCGGTCATAGCAATTTGTCCGTCATTTACAGAACAGCCCGTTAGGTTTGTTGGTGTAGCTGTCCCAAATTCAGGAGCTATGGGTTCTGTTATAGTACGAAACTCAGGAGCAGACACACAGTCTGTACCTGCCGAACGAACCAATATAACATAGTTTCCCGCTGGTAAATTAGCAAAGAAACCATTGAAAACATAGTTTGCACCATTATCAACACTAAATTCTAAAGCACCCGCTCCTGTTGCCTCAATAAAAAAGGAACCGTTATTTGCATCGCAATTCGTAACGTCTGTACCTGAGACCATGTTTATAACAGGTGCACTAGCTGCCCCTAGAATTACATCTCCGTAAAATACAGGACAAGTACCATCTTCATACCGTACGATTACATTATACATCCCTGAGCTCAATTCTCCAAAGAAGTTGGATGCCTGATAGCTTGTACCGCCATCTATGCTGTACTCTAATGGTAAACTAGCATTAGACCCTTCAGCCGTAATGATTATTGTACCATTCTCGACAACACAATTAGTAGGATCTCCACTAGCTACTGACGAAACTGTAATCTGGTCGGGTGTAACCGCCAAAGACAAAATGTCATTAGGAGTAAAGTCTTTTTCACCTTCAAGTTCAGTACTAAAAGTGCAAATAGGGTTAGCAGAGTAATTGTCAGTATAAACAGATTTTGCCGATAAGGAAAAAACGGAAAAAACGGCTGCTAGCACCAAGCCGCAGACCGTCCGTCTTTTGTTATTGCCAAAAAAGTTGTTTTCCTTACTGATTACGCAGTGTAAATAGCGCTTCATCTTTCTTTATTTGATATGTTCAAAAAATTCAGACCTTCAGAAAGGCTAAAACTTAAATTAGTTAGCCTTTTCATAGAATACAAGTCCGAAATCGGAGCAAAAACGGTGTTCTAATTCGTTTGAGCTTTATTTTCATAGATTTTAGGATATAAG
>CAZQTE010000096.1:7868-15449 GCA_964595615.1 uncultured Saprospiraceae bacterium | reverse complement strand
TATGAAATATGAAATATGAAATATGAAATATGAAATATGAAATATGAAATATGAATGCGCGATTAAGAACGACTCAATCACGCATTCATATTTCATATTTTCTCCCACGCTTTAACAATATCCACATTTACTGCGCTTACCCAGTTCATTTCAGGATTGTCTTTTATTTTCTTTGCTAAATCAATCTGACGCGGAGAAAGGTAATCAGAAAAAGATTTTCCTCTTCCAATTTGACTATTGACTTTAGCGGCTTGCATCTCTGTCATCGGGACAAAGCGGTAGTGAGTTCTGGATAAATAATATTTTACATCTTTATCCAAACGAAACTTACTTTCATTTGAGATACTTCCCTCTCCTACTATTTTTTTTGCAATCGCTTTTTCGCTTGAATCATTTGTGTAAACATGCGAATTACAGCGTGCATCTTTCGCCTTTTCAGCCAAATCATCATAAGAAATAACGTTTGGATTATAGTTTACTTGTACAACTTCGCGTCCGCCCATAAAGCCAGGTTTTGTAGCAGTTACTCCGTCTAAAGCTCCAATTTCTTTCTCTCCTGACCAAAAACAATACATACCAAAAGTCGCAGTTTTTGTACCCGTTCTTTCTGCACCTAATTCCTGCGCTAAAAGTTCTAAATAACCTGGCGCAACGGTTCCAGCATTATCCAAAGCACGTATCATAGCATCCGCTAATCCCCATTTTGAATAATTACCATTGACACGCGGAATAAGGTCTTTTTTGTTATTATTCACAATTCGCACTACAGGATTATTCCAAGATGGTTCACCGAAATATTTAAGAACTTTGGCGTCTTCTCCACCTTTATTATTGTGAATAGCGAGAGGAATAAAAAGGCTTTCCATTGCTTCTACCAATAGTGGGTGGCTCAAAGCATTGTTTCCATAATTGCGGCAAGTAGAACAACCTGGAACCTCTTGAAATAAGATAAGAATAGGCTTATTTTTCTCTTTTGATTGAGCGACGGCTACATCTATATCACGTAGCCAATGAACTGCACCTAGTTCTTCTGGCTGGTCAGGTTTTGTGGCATTTTTATAGTCATCCGTGCTTATTGCAGGTATTTTATTATCGTTTTGCACAAATGCATAAGAGAAGCAAATGGCAGCTAATAATAGTAATCCACTAAATTTTACTGTTGTCTTTTTCATGATGATTTGTTTAAGATATGAAGACGATAATTGATAAATATTCGGGTAAAAAAAGGTGAGAGGTGAGAGGCGAGAGTTTTCCATACGAAAACGCTCATTTTCATTCATTACGAACAATAATTCCTAAAATACTCCCAAAGTCGTTTCTTTCATCCAAAGTTGGGAATTAAACAAAATAAGACAAGCATTTATTGAATAGAAATCGGCGTTTAAATGTCGAATGCGGACAAATGGAAAGGGTTTTAAAGGTTGTAAGGGGTTGTAAAGGTCGTGATGTTACAACTTTTACAACTCTTAAAACCTTTCCAACCTTTATCGTCCTTTACTGCGTGACAATTATTTCCGCACTACCTGCTGCTGCCGCTGCTTCATTCAAATCATATAGCAGTTCCATTTTATCTGGCGCAATGCTATTCACTTTAATCACATATCGCGAACGTACACTGAGCATATTTGGCTTTACTTGATTGACTATAAGTTCAAAAGTACCCACCTCATTATCTACTTTAACATCCACATTTTCTTTATTTTGTAGAGTAGCATCTCCAGATAGATTGAGGACATAGTTATAAGCTTCCATTGAAGCATAATCTGGGCAGTAATCTAATAAACGTTTACGTTTTGGTGCATCTAAAGTGTTATGTATCAGACAATTACCAAATAAAATCTTGTAGGTGCCTGCTTCAATTTCTGATATTTGATTGGGAGTTTCTACTAGGTAATTAATCGTGTATTTATAAGGATTTGTTGTTGGGTAATCAGATAATTGAACTTCACGAACAAGAGCATCAGGTATTTTATCTTGCCATTTTGCTGTCGCGTTTTCTGCTAATTTATCATTCTCATTTGCAGCATAAACTCGGTCGCGGTATTCTGTTGAAATCTCCCCTAAAACAGCTTCTTGCATAGTATGCATCATCGTACCTTCCGCCAAATTAATGTCTGCTTTACCTTTAAAAAGCATTTGATTTTGGTTGAAACGGTTATTCTGAAAGTCCAATTGTTTGAAGGTTTCCTTGTCTTTCATGTTTAGAATGTAAACACGTGTATTACGCAAATGAGAAGGAATTTCATCTGCTTGCCATTTCTTATTACTTTCTTTGGGCATATAAATATGCATACCGCCATTTTCATCTTCTACAGCATAAAAGTAGTCTGTGATTTGATAATCTGTCGGAAAACTCAATAAGATAGGTCCTAAATACTTCGAGCGTCCCGTTCCAAAATAATAATTGAGTCCCAACCATTTGAAGCCAGCATCATACAAAGAAACAAGCGCAGTCCAATCAGCTACTTTATTTTTAAAATAAGTATCAATATATCCAGACTTCTCATTCTCAGCTAATCGTTTTAGTGTTATATTTTCATTCAAATAATTATGAAAAGCGGCAGCCTGTTCTATTTTCGGAGCATTGATTTTATCGCCCAAGATTTCATTCATGACAGCATCCATCTTTTTAGAATTTGTCTTTAAATCCAAGATTTTTGTTAATTCTAGAATTAGTTCACGCCAGTCGTTAGGCACTGGAGGAGGCAGGCTACCGTAAAATCGAGAATAATCGAATGAATATATCAAATAAGGTAAGGTATTGCCTGGAATAGAGCTACGAGAATCATACATACCTGGCAAATTTTCCATTGTCCAAGTAAAGCGGTAATGGTCGTTAGGTGTCTCGACTTTAGGTTCTCCCATTCCATTGATTGGTGCATTAAAAACGATAATCTTCTCATCTACAAATAACTGAAACTCCGATTTGAGAGTCGGTAAGTTCTGATGTAAGAATATATTACCTCCTGAAAGCAAGGTATTACCTTCATAAGTCACTATTATTTCAACCTCATCCCCCACTTCTACTCCTGGTATAGAGAAGAGCAAATACTTGTCTTTATCTGTCAAATCTTTCTCCGCATTATACTTTAATTCCTTAATCTCTTTGGCATCTAAATCAACAATTTCACCTGATGCTTTTCGAGTACGTGCATCTAGGATGGCAATACTCATGCGATTACCTCGAGGTATAGAAAAACGAGTGTAATCTTCTAATCCCTTCTGTGTCAATATTTTGTAACGTTGTTTAATTATATTTCGCGTAAAAGGAGCATTATTGATAACTCGTGTTTGTCGTTCTTCTGTACTGTAAATAATTACGGCGTCTTCTTGCTGAAAAGCTACAGGTATTTCAGGACTTGGTTCGTATTCTTTTTCCCAGCGATAGTCACGCTGTGCATTTAAAGAAATAGAAATAAGGATTAAGAGTAGCGCTGAGAGAATTTTATTGTTTTTCATGTTTTGATTTAAGGTTTAAGGTCTTTGTTCTTTGACCAATACAAGTGTTTTAGAAAAAGCAGTCCTAATGAATTGATTAATCTCGTTATATGCTTTAAGTTTTTCATCTTCAATTTTCAGGTTTTCATTCTCGTATTCATATTTTATCAATAATTGACGCGGTGAAAATTGCTCTATATTCAACTCAAACTGAATGCCTTCGCCACTTTTTTTCAAAGTTGCAAAATCTTGCATTTTGACTGTTTCTTCTAATTGTACAGCAATTTCGAATTGTCTTTTTTGAGTAGCATACAGAAGCTTACTTTCTTCTTCTTCACCCTGTGTTTCTTCATGAGGAAAAGGTAAAAAATTTAGAGATAGATAATATTTTTTTCCCAAGTTGGTAAAAATGCGAGAAGATTTAATTTTACTTTTAAAAGATGTTTTTTTGTCTTCTTCTTCTAATATTAAATCGGAAAACTTCAAATTATTAGCCTGTTGAGAGTAGTATCCTTCGATATTCTGTTTAGTGATGGCATCCGTAGTAGATTGTGCATAGTTTTTCAATTTTAATTGACTCATTCCATTTAATTCAACCGTACATTCGCCGTCTAAATCTATTCCTTTTTGTGTCAAACTCATTTGATAAATTACCTTGTTGTTTTCTGTATTGACAACAGGCACACGAACTAATTCTCCTTCTAAATCATTGACTACAAACACATTACGTCCCTGCGTATGTCGTGAAGGAAAGCCAAAAATACCATTTGACTCTGTCGCATCTAAGAAAATATAGTCATCGCCTTCAGGAACGACACAGATACAGTGATTGGCAGAAAAAAGGCTCGGAAAATCTAAGTCCGTCCAATGACTCAATGAAGAAGAAATAGCCATATTTGCTTCGATGCCTGCATACTTTAAAGATTGCGTCAATAGATTACTCATATCCTTACAATCACCTTGCTTTTTAGCAAAAATTTCATTGACATCTCGTGGCTGTACTGCACCTATACCATTTTCAAAAGCAATATAGTTTATCCGCTTTTGTACCAATGAAAACAGGGCAGCGATTTTTTCTTTTCGCGTCGTTAGACCTTCTAATTCTTGATTAATAGCAAGTTTTGTCGTCTCATTGAGTGTAGAATGTGGCTTTACTAAATTTTGATACCATTTATTATAATAAGCAAAAGGTTCTATCTCTTTTGGGTGAATAATCGTGCGTATGCGTCCTCGATATGGGAAGTCTTTTTCTGCAATTGTATCGCGCAATTCAGGCTTAGAGATATAGGAGTGAACAGTATAATTACCCTCTAATGCAGAACTGTATTTTATTAAGTTTTTATCTTCGATTTCCTTTGAGACTTTAAAACTAAGCTTGTACGAGTTTGGCACTTTTATCTCGTACTGAATTAACTCATCATTAGATTTAAGATAAAATCCTAGATTAGATAAAAACATCAAATCTTTATGAAACGAAGTATAAGAATAGTTTACAATGTACGGCAAATTCTCAGCGGGTAAGCTAAAGGAGTATTTCTGATATCCATCATAAAAATTGGAAGTATAAGCAGTACTTAAGACAATTTCTTTTTTCTTTAGATATCTCTCCTTACCATCAGATGTTTGTATTTTGACTTTTATATTTTTAATCGTCTCTAATTCTGTAAAATAAATGGAAATAACTTCTGAATGATTAGCAGGCATTTTACCCGTGTAGTTGACATCTTCTGTAAAAGAGGAGCCATCTTCAGCAACTATGAAAATGTGATTTTCTTGCAGATAAGTAAATTCTTGCGCAGCAGTAAAAAAGGAGAAAAATAAAAGAATAATAATTACTTGGAGCTTCATACCTCCGAAGATAAGGCAGGAAAAATTATTATCAAAAAATTGGAAGAAAATTTAATAGAGAAGCTATAAAATAAGAAAAAGGAGCAACCACCGAAATGGTTACCCCTCACACTATGAAACACTATATCTTAAATAGGTTTATAAAACCTAACTCTATCATTTAATACTACAAAAGTAATTCGTTTTTCATTACCAAACAAATAATTTTTTTCATAATGAATTAGAGTTCGTAATCTGACAATTTGTATATCCCTGAAAATTGGTATATATGACTCTTTTGTTATGATAAAAAACTACATTAATCACTTTTGATATCCCGAATATAACAAAACAGCAGTAAAATTTAGAATAAATGCCCGAATAAAATCAAAAATACGAGTGAGAAAGACAAATAACTGGGTAAAAAGACAAATAAATACCAGAAAAATAACGACATCTGTGTCTGTAAAGGTTTAAGAAAGTCTTTTCTTTCAAAATTTCAGACTCTTGCGTAATTTAGGACAACTTAATTAACAAATTTATACCCAACCCCTCTCACAGATTGAAAAAATACAGGATTTTTCGGGTCTTTTTCAAAGTATTTTCTAAATGAGAGAATAAAATTATCAATCGTCCGAGTCGAAGGATAAACATCATAGCCCCAAACAGACTGTAAAATCTGTTGGCGGCTGACCACCTCATTTTTACGGTCAATAAGTAATTTCAGAAGCATTGCTTCTTTTTTGGTGAGCGTAAACTCTCCTTTTGTTCCTATTGCCTCATAGGTCGCAAAATTCACCTTATTTGTATCAAATTCATAAATCTCAGGCGTATTCTCAGGCGACTTACTTGTTCTTTTGATTAGCCCTTTTACACGCAGTAGAAGTTCTTCTAGATTAAATGGTTTCGTCACATAATCATCTGCTCCTTTTTTCAGTCCCATAACCCTATCAGCAGGTGTATCCTTTGCTGTCAATAGCAAAATCGGGACTTCCATATTGCTCAAACGAATCTGCTCAGTGATAGAGAAACCATCTACCTCTGGTAACATAACATCACATAATATCAAATCAAAATGTTGTTCTCTGTAATGCTTTAATGCCTGACGGCCATTGCCAGTAGCAACGACCTCATAGTCATCCATTTCCAGATTCAATTTTACGACATCACGTATGCTTTCTTCGTCTTCGACAAGTAATATTCTCATTTCTAAAAAGGTTGTAAGGGTTGGGAAGGTTGAAAAAGTTGTAAAAGTTGTAATGGTAATCCTCTTACAACTTTTAAAACCTTTACAACTTTTACAACCCTTTTTCCTGCCCTACTGGCAGTACGATGGTAAATACAGTTCCTTGCGGCACATTATCCGACACTTTTATTTGCCCTTTATGTGCTTTTACAGTCTGTTGTACAATATATAAACCAAGACCAGTCCCTTTTGTTGCACGGGTATCCTCATTTCCTACACGATAAAATTTATCAAATATCTTTTTCTTTTCTTTGTCTGATATTCCCATGCCTTTGTCCGCAATTTTCAATTCGACGTTTTCACCGATTTGACGCAGACTTATATCAATTTCTTTATTTTCTGGAGAATATTTTACGGCATTTTCCATTAAATTTATCGTCACAGAGTTCATGCCAGTTTTGTCTGCCTCTATGACAGGTATATCTTCTTCACAATCAAAATTAAAAGTAGCATCTGGATATTTTGCTTCTAATTTTTCAATTAAACTCGCCAATAATTCATCTAATATCAAGGGTTCAAAATGCGGTTGATAATCCACATCTAATTTTGCGGAAAGCAGTAAGTCATTCACCAGATTATGGAGTCGCTCAGTCTCTTTTAGTCCATTGTCAGTTAACTTTGAGAACATCTCAGGTTTGAGTTGTCGTTTTTTAAAAGTCTCTAAGACGAGGCGTACGGAGGCAATAGGAGATTTTAATTCGTGAGTAATGGAGAGGAGAAAATTACGTCGCTGTTGAGCAGCTTGGACTTGTGTATTATAACCACGATTAATGAGCCAAATGCCAATAATAAGAGTGATAATAAAAAATAAGCCCTCGCCCATTATCATCCATTCTTGACGGCGATAAGCATCGCTAAGTTCTTGATAACGAGGACTTTCTAATAATTCTTGAGGATTTTGAATGACGCCTTCAGCAATCATCCCTATTTTTAAAACTTCTACTTTTGCCTGAAATGTATCTCTATTTTTATTGAACAACAAGACCGACCACCACAAAAATGCCAAGAGCATGTATGCGATAACTCCGTAGGAAAGAAGGCGTAATCGGACGTTTGTTTTGTTCATTTAT
>CAZQTE010000096.1:0-7768 GCA_964595615.1 uncultured Saprospiraceae bacterium | reverse complement strand
AATCAACTAACTTACATTTTCATCGCTTCTGCAATCAATAAATCACGTGTTGCTTTAATGCCTTCTTCCTCACTCAATACATCTCCTTCGTACTCTACACCGATAAATCCATCGTATTTAAATCCTCGCACGATAGTTAACATTTTAGCAAAATCGATTTTAGTTTCTTGACCATTTTCGTCAAAATCGTAGGATTTCGCGCTTACAGCTTTAGCATAAGGCATCATTTGTTTTGTACCTAAATATTTGTCATATTCATTGATGCACTCCCCTTTCCAATTATCGCCGCCTTTACGTGCTACACAAAAATTCCCGAAATCAGGTAAAGTACCACAATTGGGCATACTAATTTTTTTCATCACTTCGACTAATTTTTCACTATCTGACGATAAGCCACCGTGATTTTCAACAATGACATTGATACCTTGTGATGCACCATATTTTGCTAAACGCCCCAAACCATCTACTGCTGCGACCTGCCATTTCAGAGGGTCTTTACTCCCAAAAAGATTGACACGAATAGAGTGACAGCCTAAAAATTTAGCGGCATCCACCCAATCTTTGTGTGTTTCAATTGCCTTGTCACGTTCCGCTTTATCTTCACTCGCTAGGTCACCTTTTCCGTCTACCATAATTAGCAAATTTTTCACTCCTGCGGCATCGGTTGCATCTTTCATTTTTTGTAGATAATCTTTGTCAGTCGCTTTGTCTGTAAAGAAATGTGCAACCCATTCTACACCTTCAAAACCCATTTCTTTGGCTTTTGCAGGAAATTCTAAGTTATCTAACTCTTTGGCTTGCAGTGTTCTATGCAAAGACCATTGTGCTAATGATAATTTAAAAAATGGCTGAGCAGCTTTCGCTTCTTCTTTCACTTCAGTTTTTGTTTCGGTAGTTTCATTGGCAGTAGTTGCGGCTTTATCTCCACATGAAGTGAACATAAATAGGCAAATAGCAAATGCGAACAAGTTGATAAATTTTGGAAAAGACGTTTTGTTTTTCATGATAATAAAGGTCTGTTTTGAATTGAATGTACTTCTATAAAAACTACAATTTCACCAGCTTCACGACTCTTTCTTTCTTTGCCATTTTTACAGAAATAAAATACAATCCTGTTGGATAATTTTCGAGCGATAAAAGTAAGCTTTCTCGAACACTTTTTTGCTGAAAAATCTTTTTTCCTTCGGAAGAATATAAAGAAACATCAAAAGATGTTTGAGAAGAGCTCAGATTCTCGAGTTCACAAAAATCACTTGTTGGATTAGGAAAAATTTGAAAAGAAAAATCATCTTCTTCAAAATCAGAAGTAGAAACGGGCAAACAACCATCTGTGTTCTGCAAACCGCTACGCTCTCCTTCTAAAATCGCTAACATTCTCATTTTCTGTCCATTAGAAAACATAGACATGCATTCATCATCGGTAAAATTCATAAAATTCATCCACATATCGCTCGACTCACAAGAAAATTCAATCCCAGACGGACAATCTCCTAAATAGGTATTTTCAGAGTCAGGAGTATCCTCTACGCCGTCATCTGAGGCACAAGTTCCGCTCGTCGTCGGTCCAAAAACATGGATTAAATTTAAATAATGTCCAATCTCATGCGTCAACGTCCGTCCTAAATGATACGGCTGTGCATCCTCTGCCAATCCTTCCGTTCCCACATAATTCGGATCAATGACAATACCGTCCTTTTCTGGTGTTTCCGTTCCTGGAAAAGAAGCCATGCCATTCAATCCTCCACCTAAATCAGCCACCCAGACATTCAAATAATGCTCACTATCTACAGCTGGCGAAGTGGTATAAAGCACTTGTTTTAAGCCAATAATATCCTCATTAGTTTGCGTTCTAATAATACCCGAAGTCGCCATTCCATTAGGCAATCGCTTCGCCAAACAAAACTCAATTTCTGTATCCGCTATATCATCCTGAAAACCAAACGGGACATTGGATTGGTCATTCTGTGCGCGAAAATCAGCATTCAATACTTCCATTTGAGACAATATCTGCTCTTCTGAAATATTCTCCTCCTCCTCTTTCCACACCACATGAAATATGACCGAAATGGTAATTATATCGCGACTTTGTGCATAATTTTCTTCGACAATCGGTATGATTATCTCTGGTGAAACGGCAGCGCAGTATCGTCCGTCTTGGGAGAATACTGCGCTGGCGAGTAAGCTAAAAATTAGACTAAGTGTCTTTACTTTCATTTGTTATTGGTTATTAGGTTATTGGTTATCGTGAACTGGAAAGTAACTAATAACCAATAACTAACTTACAGAGTCTTCAAATATTCTAAAAGTGCCGTTCTTTCTTCTTCCGTAAATCCGTCTGCGAAATAATGCCCTTGATTGCCATAGCCCTCTATCGTCGTATCATACACATCAACATCCCCTCCTGCTGTCACTTCTTCATAAATCCAGCCTGTATTATCTTCATTGTATTGTGGATTATTAAAATCGCGTTTCCAATAAGTAGGACGTTTTGAACTATCTAAAAAAGTCGCTAAATCAGGAATACTTCCATTGTGCAAGTAAGGCGCAGTCGCCCAAATACCGTCTAATGGCGGCGCATAATATCCTTCATCAAATTCAAAATAAGCAGCCTCATGTGAAGTACCAAACCAACTAATATCCCACCAATCTAAAAAGTCATTTTCACCACCATTACGCAATGTATATTGTGGGTCAGTCTGAACTGTACTTGTTTTCACAAAAAGATTTGGATAAGTATCGCCCGCTTCATCATAAGTACCGTGACATTTTGCACAATTTTCAAAAAAAAGTGTTTCGCCCTTTTCTGCCAAAACAACATCTACATTACCAGGATAAACAGGTGCTTCCAATGAATATAAGTAAGCTAAAACATCATCAAAATTATCATAAACTTCTTCCGCTTTATCGACATCCGCCATAGTCAAAAGCGATGAAGCCATAGTATATTTTCTAAAATCTCCACGCGCAGATGCATCCACAAACATGGCATTTTTCTTTTTCAAATTCCACCACGCAGGTACGTCTGACGGTAAATTGTCATTGTTGATTGGGAAGGCAGCTTCGTCTAACCATTCTAAGGTTTCAGGATTGCGATGTGCTGCTAAAACTGCGGTTAATTTGCTGGCAGAGTTTGGTCCTTTGAATGGTGTAATCAGCTGAGGGGCAGAGGCTAAGGTGGCTTTTTTTAACTGCTCATACGCATCTGCTTCGGGACTGTCCGCGCCATAAGTAAAAGCAATCGCTAAATCAACATTATTAACATTTGCAGATTGGTCAACAGTGTAATCAGAGAGTGAATTTCCAAGACCGACGATGAGTTCACCATTCAATTCTTGTGCGTGACAAGTGAAGCAATTAGGAGCAACGACTTTAACACCATTTGGTGCATCTACTGCTGTAAATCCATAAGGAATACCTGCATTATCACCTTCTCGTCCGAGTAAATTCCCGTCGCCAGTAGAGAATTGAGTAAACAAATCAAAAGGAATACCGCTGTCCTCAAAATCTCCGTTAAAGAGATAATCGCGACCTGCATCGGCATCGCCCAAGGTTTGAGAGGAAGCTGGAACTTCATTTGTACCTGTTGGCGGTGCTAAGTAGTCAATTGGTTCTGGAATTGGTTCGACCATTTCGTCGTCTTTGCAGGCTTGGCTTAAGAATATTAGGCAAAGTGCTGTGAAGAAAAAGCTGAATTTTAGAGAATTTTTCATAACGTTTATAGTTTTAATTTTTTCTACTCTTTAAATGTGTTTTCGGGTGTTTTTGTTGTGTGTGAATTACATAAGTAGGACAATTTTATTATAGGTTTAGATATGCCATATTTGGATTTGCGAAAAGCAGTCAAAATACTGATTATTAGCGCATTTGCGAAAAGTAAATATGGCATATCAGGCACTACAATAAATTCGTTTCACTATCTATAAGTCAATACGCTCGCTTCCTTTAATTTCCATAACTAAATCTGCACCATATAAACCCGCAGGCGTTTGACAACCTGCCTTCACATTACCATTTAAGACTTTTTTTGTGATTAATAATGCGGCTTCGGCAGTCAATGTATAGCCTTCACTACATACCAAATTTGCAGCTTCTACTTCTCCTTTTGCATTGGTGACTTCTCCCCAAACTTGGCTTAATGCCTTAGCACGTTCTTCATCATTTGGTCCTGCTGGCGCGGCGCGGACTTTTTTCTGCATATAATTTTTGACTATAGAAGTCCGCAATAACCAGTTAAAATATTTGCCGCGTTGCACCCATTTGTATTGCGCGGGATGCACCTTAGTATAAGTCTCAATATTCGGAATGCCAGTCGTACGGTAAGCTGTCGAAATATCTCCCCACGGAATGGTCATACAAAAGAAAGCTTTACGCGCAAATGGGACGGTCATAGACTTGTGCCCCACAGGCACATCGACTAATTTTCCATTTTGGCGAGTTTTGCTCATTTGACCTAAATTTTCCGTCATAGTCATTGCCGTACCTGTTGAAACTGCGCCACCTACCATGGCAAAGGCTAATTTTAAATGTGTTGCATCAGGCATTTTATTCTTTAAATAGGCTGCCATACAATCGGTTGGGACTACATCAAATCCTACTCCCGACATTAACATCACACCTGCTTTTTCGGCTTCTTTACTTTTTTCTGCACCGTATTCAAAAATTTGATACTCTCCTGTGATGTCTAAATAGTGTGTGCCTGTTTTTATACAGGCTTCTATCATTGGTTTGGCTGTATAAATGAATGGACCAGCGGCATGGAGGACTACTTTTACATCTTGTAATGCTTGTTCGGTTGCTGCTTTGTCGTTTAGGTCGAAGATGCGGTAGTCGTAGCCATGTTCTGCCGCGAGTGGTTTGATTTTAGACTCGGTGCGTCCTGCGAGAATTGGAGTTAAGTCAAAATCTTTTGCGAAACGGGTGATGAGTTTGCCTGTGTAGCCATTTGCGCCGTAGAGGAGAAATTTCATTTTTATTGTTTTTGTTGTGAGCTGTAAAGGTAAAATTTATTTGCTAAGTTCTTGTTTTGATTACCGCATTGCAAATGCTGCCGAACGAGATTATTTGCTAAGTTTTCGTTTTGATTGCCGCATTATAAATGCTGTCGAACGGGTAGACTCGAAATGACAAAGCTGCGCTTTTTAAAGGGGTCAACTTCGTTTGCAAAAATGTCACGACAAAATGACAAGCCTTCCTACACTCTTCTGCCAAAATTTCACAAAATGTCCACTGGCATAGTCTCTGATAAACAGATTACAGTCACAAAGACGAGATAATTTCTGATTCAAAGAACATTCCTTAGGTCTTACGGGTTAGAAAGCTATCTTTGCGTGAATTTTGAGAGCAAATGATGTTTTTTTGAGAGCAAATGCCCATTTCAACAGAGCAAATGGCATTTTTTTGAGAGCAAATCATCATTTTTTACCTCAAAATGCAAAATTTTAACATACACAATTTTAATTGAAATGAAGATATTAGACCTTAGATATTAGATTTTAGACCCGCAAACATGGTTTATAGTCTAACATCCAAAATCTAACATCTAACATCTCAAAAAATTAACCAATAACTAAAAACAATGAAGCCAATTAGCGACAGAGTTGTAGTGAAGCCTGCACCAGCAGAAGAGAAAACTGCAGGCGGTATCATCATTCCTGACACTGCAAAAGAAAAACCACAACGCGGCGAAATCGTAGCGGTAGGTCCAGGTAAAGACGGAAATAAAATGACTGTTAAAAAAGGTGATGTTGTTTTGTATGGCAAATATGCTGGTACAGAATTGACGCACAAAGGTCAGGATTATTTGATTATGCGTGAGGACGATATCCTTGTGATTCTTTAAAAATAGTTGGTAGTTGGTAGTTGGAAGTTGGTAGTATTTAGGCAATTGCTTTGATTTACTGTTTTCTCTATTGACGCGACTATTTGTTTCTTCTTTGATTGAAGAGGTTTTATTCTATTAAAAAATTAGGTTGTCAATTGGCAGATTGGATATTATAAGGTACAAGAGTTCTTAGCCTTCCAACTTCCAACTAACAACCACCAACTAAATAAAAAATGGCTAAACAAATTAGTTTTAATACGGATGCCAGAGATGCTTTGAAATCTGGTGTTGATGCATTAGCAAATGCAGTAAAAGTAACGCTCGGACCTAAAGGTCGTAACGTAGTTATTCAAAAATCTTTCGGTGCACCACAAATCACTAAAGACGGTGTAACTGTAGCGAAAGAAGTAGAATTAGAAGATGCAGTAGCGAACATGGGTGCGCAAATGGTGAAAGAAGTTGCTTCTAAAACCAATGATTTGGCAGGTGACGGTACGACTACGGCAACTGTTTTGGCACAAGCGATGATTGGTGCAGGTTTGAAAAACGTGGTAGCAGGTGCAAACCCAATGGACTTGAAGCGTGGGATGGACCAAGCTGTGCAAGTTGTCATTGAAGATTTGAAGAAAAATACAGAAGTTATTGGTAATGACTTCGAAAAAGTACAACAAGTAGGTGCTATCTCTGCAAACAACGACGGTGAAATCGGAACTTTAATTGCTGATGCAATGAAGCGCGTTTCTAAAGACGGTGTTATCACTGTAGAGGAAGCAAAAGGTACTGATACTTATGTGGATGAAGTATTGGGTATGCAGTTTGACCGTGGATATTTGTCTCCGTACTTCGTAACGAATGCAGAGAACATGACAGCGGAATACGAAAACCCGTACATCTTGATTCACGATAAGAAAATCTCTAATATGCAGGACATCGTTCCGATTTTAGAGAAAGCAGTAGGCGCAGGTCGTCCACTTTTGATTATCGCAGAAGATATTGACTCTCAAGCACTTGGAGTATTGGTTGTTAACCGTTTGCGTGGTGGATTGAAAGTTGTAGCGGTTAAAGCTCCAGGTTTCGGTGACCGTCGCAAAGCTATGTTGGAAGACATCGCTATCTTGACTGGTGGTGTAGTTATCAGCGAAGAAAAAGGGTACAAATTAGATGCTGCTGGTTTGGAGCACTTGGGTACTGCAGAGAAAATTACTGTTGACAAAGACAACACAACTGTCGTTAATGGTGCGGGTGATGCAGAGCAAATTAAAGCACGTATCAACCAAATCAAACAACAAATCGAAACCACTACTTCTGATTACGACCGCGAGAAATTGCAGGAGCGTTTGGCGAAATTAGCTGGTGGTGTTGCTGTCCTATATGTAGGTGCTGCGACTGAGGTTGAAATGAAAGAAAAGAAAGACCGCGTAGATGATGCATTACATGCAACGCGTGCAGCAGTAGAAGAAGGTATCGTACCTGGTGGTGGTGTTGCTTTAGTGCGCGCTATCCGTGCTTTGAAAAACTTGAAAGGTGCTAATGATGACCAAAACATTGGTATCGACATCATCCGTAAAGCTTTGGAAGCACCATTACGTACCATTTCTAACAATGCAGGTGTTGAGGGTTCTGTAATTTTGCAAAAAGTCTTGAACAACAACAAATACGCTTTTGGTTACAATGCACGCACTGACAAGTTTGAAGACTTGAAAAAAGCAGGTGTTATCGACCCAACTAAAGTAACGCGTATTGCTTTGGAAAATGCGAACTCTATCGCAGGTATGGTATTGACGACAGAATGTGTTATCAATGATAAGCCAGAACCAGCAGGTGCGCATGACCACGGTCACTCACACGGTGGCGGCGGAATGCCTGGTATGATGTAAAATCGTACCGGCTGCTTTAGCTGCCTCGGTCAAAAATCCCTCTTCGTCGATTGGCGCGGAGGGATTTTTT
>CAZQTE010000095.1:8728-15519 GCA_964595615.1 uncultured Saprospiraceae bacterium | reverse complement strand
CAAATAACAGTTACTATAACTTTATTAGACTTTTTACTCGGATAAAAATGGTTAGGAACGCTGAAAGAATAACTTATAAAGGTTTGACAGAGAGGATTTTTTCTCAGTTTGGGCTTGAGAGAAGGATAATTGTTGATACTTTGACTGATTTCAAGTGCAAAATGAGGACAAATTACCCTGTCAAATGTTATAAGTTATTTTTTTAGCGTTCCTTAGCTAGAATTTATATTTATTTGATAGTTTTCTTTAAAAATTTCTTGAATAGTAACTCTATTGAAGAAGTTTTTAAGGGAAAATAGCGAAAAAAGATATTTTTAGATGACGGTTTTTATCTGGGTAAAAAGTCTATTTCGTAATTGCCCACGAAATAATGACCCTGCGAGAAGCAAAAACGCTGTGTTTTTTGTTAATTTCGCGGCGCAAAAGTTAATAGAGTTTCGAGATTGAGAATTATGAGTCTGATTTAACTAGCTACTATGCAGTTTATTTAGCTTACAATACTCAGTAGAAAACTCACAACTCGTAAAGCTAAACAACACAACAGAATGTCAAACTTGACCGACCAAGAAGTCGTAAGAAGAGAAAACTTACAGAAAATTGAAGATTTAGGATTCAATCCTTTCCCAGCGGAAAAGGTAGAGGTGAATTTTAAGACGACAGATTACACAACTGCACAATACCAAGATTTATTAGCTAAGAAGTTAGAAGAATTGAATGGTGTTGGACCTGTTGGTGCTGCAAAATTGCGTGATGCATTATTTGCTAATAAATTTCGTACTTCTGAAATAATGAAGGATGAAGAATTGGTAAAAGAGTTCAAACTTGCTGAAAATGCAAGCTTTGACGCAGGTATCAAACGCGAGGCGCAAACTTTAGATGAGTTTTTTAAAGCGGTTAAAACGGAAGCATTAGGTGCCTTTATGCCAAGTGCTTTTGGTCATGTTAAGATAGCGGGACGTTTCATGGGACAACGTGGACCTTTCGCGAAGTTGCAAGACATGCACGGTCGTATTCAGTTGTATATCGGTAAGAAGGATTTAGGTTCGAATGAAGAAGAAATTGCTAGATATAAGAAATTAGTTAAATTATTAGACATTGGTGATTTTATCAGTGTAGAAGGGGAATTATTCGCTACAGGTTCAGGTGAGGTATCAATTAAAGTTAATAAATTGACTTTTTTGAGTAAATCTCTCCGTCCTTTGCCTATCGTCAAAATTGACAAAGATGGTAACAAGTACGATGAATTTACTGATCCAGAATTACGCTACCGTCAACGCTATGTTGATTTAGTAGTCAATCCTTCGGTACGTAATATTTTCATCAAGCGTAGTAAAGTTGTCTCTTCAATGCGCAGCTTTTTCGATGCAAAAGGTTGGTTAGAAGTCGAAACTCCAGTTTTACAACCTATACATGGGGGTGCTGCGGCTGCACCATTTGCGACTCATCACAATGCACTTGATACGCCTTTATATATGCGTATCGCTAATGAGTTGTATTTGAAACGACTGATTGTGGGTGGTTTTGAAGGTGTCTACGAAATCGGTAAAATGTTCCGTAATGAAGGAATGGATAGAACGCACAATCCTGAGTTTACGAGTATGGAAATCTATGTGGCATACAAAGATTATATCTGGATGATGGAAATGGTGGAACAATGCATCGAAAAAATCGCTCTTGACGTGAATGGTAGCACAGAAGTAACCTATGGAGGCAATACAATTGACTTCAAAGGTCCATACACACGGATGACAATGGCAGAGAGTATTCAGAAGTACACAGACGTTGACATCACGGGTATGGATGAAGCAGCTTTGCGTGATGTTTGTAAAAAACTGCACGTAGGTGTTGACCCAAGTATGGGGAAAGGGAAATTGATTGATGAGATTTTTGGTGAGAAAGTGGAGGCACACTTAATTCAACCGACCTACATCACTGACTACCCTATTGAAATGACGCCATTAGCGAAAAAACACCGTACATCAGAAGGTCTAGTAGAGCGATTCGAATTGTTTGTGAATGGAAAAGAGATTGCGAATGCATACTCTGAATTGAATGATCCAATTGACCAACGTCAGCGCTTCATGGATCAATTGGAATTAGGTAAACGTGGTGACGAAGACGCAATGGTTATGGATGAAGATTTCTTACGCGCCTTAGAATATGGAATGCCACCGACTTCAGGATTGGGTATTGGTATTGATCGTTTAACGATGTTATTAACTGGACAACACTCTATTCAAGAGGTATTATTCTTTCCGCAAATGAAGCCAGAAGCGTAAAATTCTAGCAAGAAAAACTATTGAAAAGGATGAAAATTAATTTTTCATCCTTTTTTTTGTCTGAAATTGAAGATTTTCTTGGTGAAATGCTTGCACCTTACAAAAATAAAAGATATTTTTGGTTAATAATTAAAAAAGTAGACAGAACAACACTTAGACCATATTTGACGAAATGAATAAAAATAGGATGAACGGTTAAAGGAAATCTTAAACTGTTTCTACCTTTGTGAGTAATCTCAGAACCAAAGACATTGTGCTTTTAAAATAAGCACTAAACTTGGAGTTTTATATGGGTTTTAGGTGTTTAGTCCTCATCGACGCTAGTCTTTGAGGACTTTTTTTTTGAATACTGAAATAATATCAAATGAATTCAATGTTCATTAATATTAACTAAAAATAGTTCTCTAACAAATCCCGTGACATGTGATTTGTCAAAGAACGTTAAAAATAAACCATGTTAGGATTATTACTTATCTATTTTATTGGAAAAAAATTCTATGAATTAGCCGGAATTCATCATAAAAATCAATGGGGCTATGCAGTTTTAGGAGTCATATCCTATTATTTAGGGACATTTATAGCTGGAATTGTGCTGATTATATGTATGGAATTATTTGGTACAAGTTCTATTGAAGATGTCAATGAATTCGTATTAAGTTTAGTTGCTCTTCCATTTGGTTTATTGACATGTTGGGGCGTTTATGTTCTACTAGAAAAAAATTGGACAAAAGAAAGAATTGATGATAATCCAGATATTTTGGATATTGATTTAGTAAAGGAAGAAATGGACTAAGTAACGACAAAACAATAAGTAACAAGTCTAATAATAAATAGAAAGGAAGCTCATCTATTATTTTCGCATTCCTTATGCAAAAAAAAGGCTTATTTTAGTATTGGACTTTGGACGGAATAAAAAATCATTTGAAAAACCCCTAACCCCTGAAGGGGAACATATTTCGTTTTGAAATTTAAAAAATAATAAAATTTAAAATCGTATTTTTATTTAATTCGTATTTAAATTTTATTCAAATATTCTCCCCTTCAGGGGTTGGGGGCTTTTGAAACGAATATAAATTCCGTCCAAAGTCCAATTTTAGCAGAGAAACAAAATAAAACCACTCAATTTAATTTTTTAGCCTAATTTTTGCAATAGGTTAATCACTCCCCTTTCTTCCGCTTCCCAAAAGTGGTTTAGAAACATCCCGTTCCATCCAACCTTACCAAGTCTCCCTCGGAGACACTATTATCTATTTTTCTTTAGCCGCCCCCCACGACCAAAGACATTACCATGTTTACACACTTGCAAAAAACTGGTGGACAGTCAAGGAATTTCCCGCTTCTATTGCGTCAGATTTCTATTATATTGTCTGTCCTCATCTATCTTCCTTTTTCGTTAAGCGCGAATGAGAGACCGTCCCTGTCCTTTTCAGAAAAAACCTTTTTAGAGCTAAAAGATGCCTTACTTTCACAAATGACCGACCTGTCCCAAACAGCGGCAAACCTAAATAAAAACGAAAGTGAGGCATCTGAGGAGTCTAGTGAAGACGAATTTAACCACTCTAGTTCTCTCTCATTGATGACTTCGGCAATAGGCGACTTTGCATTTAAAGATTGCGACCTTGATGGTATTCAAGATCCAGAGGAAGAGGGTTTAGAGGGAGTTAGTGTTACTTTATCAGGAACTGACATCAATGGTTTGACCGTCAATAGAATGACTCTAACGGATAGTCTAGGCTTCTATATTTTTGACACTCTAGCAGCAGGAACCTATACTTTATTCTTTGATTTTCCAGCAGATATAGCAGACTTAGAATACGGACCACAAGCTCAAGGTACCGACCCAGAGTTAGACAGTGATATTGACGAAACGACAGGGACAACTGCCCCAATTACCCTAGTAGCTGGTGAAAGAAATCTGACTATTGATGCAGCTTTTTTAGATTTTGGAAGACCGACCGCAGTTGATCTTGTAGACCCTTTAATTTTATCGTGTACAGATACTTTTCCTGAGCTCCAATTTATAGATAATTGTGCTGATGAAATCTCTATAATCACTACCAGTGAAATTGTTCTTGCACAAGATTCTTGTGAAACACGGACAAAACGTGCTTGGCTTATTTCTGATAACTGTGGAAATATTAATTCCATTTGTCAAACAGTTATTCAAGGTGATAATACGCCACCTGTTGCTACACCAACGCCAGATACTTTAGTTTTATGCCCGTCTGATGCCATAAATGTACCAGCTCCCACATTTAGCGACGACTGTGATATGAATTTGACTATTACAATGAATGAAGGGAATATTCCTGTTGATGATTGTGAATATCAAATTCATCGCTTTTATCAAGCAACGGATTTTTGCGGGAATAGTACTGAAGTTCTCCAAATTATAACTGTAAAAGACACCGCAGAGGTGACTGTGATTTCAGAACCAAGTCCAACTAGTTTCTCCTGCTCATTGGGTGCAGTTGAATTGCCAGAAATAACAAATTCTTGTGGAGAATCTATTCCTTTAACAGCAGATACAAGCTATATCCCTGGAGACTGTGAAAACCGCTTCATTGCTAATATAAACTATACTTCTACTAATGAATGTTACACTTACAATTTCACTCATGTTGTCAATATAATAGATGATACCGCACCAGTATTAGTTGGTGCAAACCCAGCTGATATAAATATTGAATGTGGCGCAGAAGAACCAGCTTTGATACTTGAATTTACTGATAATTGTAATGGAGATATTACACAAACATCAACTTCCACGACAACAGATCTTGTATGCGGTTCTACTATTTTACAAAGCATTACAGCAAGAGATATTTGTGGAAATGAGGTGACCATTACACGCACGATCAATGTAGTTGATACTGTAGAACCAACGCTTAGCGGAGTACCAGCTAATGAGCTAGCAGACTGTGATGGAACTGCAAATATCCCAAGTCCAGCTAACGTAACAGCCAGCGATATATGTGATGGTAATGTACCCGTTAGTTTTTCTGAGGTTCAACAAAATATGGCATGCGCGGGTGCATATATGATAATTCGAACTTGGACTGCAACAGATGCCTGTGGTAATTCCACTTCTCAAAGTCAAACCATTACTGTAGGTGATGACGGCCCTCCTGTTATCGAAGGAGTTCCTACCAACCAAACAGTTCAATGTGAATTACCAGAATTACCTTTGGTAACAGCAAATGACAACTGCGGAACTGTAGACTTACAATTTATACAATCAATTCCAGTCGACACCTGTTCAAATTATGAGGTGACTCGCACTTGGACTGCCACTGACGATTGTGGTAATGTGTCTTCAGAAAGCTACACGATTACAGTTGAAATTACTACCCCTACGGCTGAAGATTTCCCAGCAGTTTTAACTTATCAATGTGATGAAACAATTTCAGTAGAAGAAACACCTACAATTATTCAAGGTTGCTACTCTGCTGAAATTACAGATTTTACAGAAACAAATATTCCTGGAGCTTGTCCACAAGAGTATTCTTTAGCTCGTGAATGGACAGTTACAGATGATTGCGGAAATGATTTCATTATTTCTCAAACTGTTAATGTCGTTGATACCGTCGCGCCCGTTCTAACTATTTTAGAGCCAATGTTACAAGGACTGGAAGACGGAGATAGCATTTATATAGAATGCGACGCGATGATTTCTTTAAATGAGAATGGCGCAACAGCAAGCGATAATTGCGATGATGATTTAGAAGTCATGTTTATGGAAATGCCGGGAGAAAACGCAGATTGCGCAGTAGATGGCTACATAGCACACATGATTTGCGGCTGGAAAGCAATTGATGATTGTGGAAATCAAGGACAAATATTAATCAACTTCTTCATAGTTGACAATACGGAACCTATGTTATTTGGTGTTCCTAATGACGTAAATGCTAGTTGCAATTATGACCTAACACCTCCAAATGTAGGCGTGATGGATAACTGTGATTTTGATATCGCAGTTGAAATGACAGAAACAGAAACAGGCGAACCGTGTAACCGTGTTATTATTAGAAAATGGACAGCAACAGACCATTGTGGTAACATGATAATGCACTCTCAGACGATTAACTTGACAGATACCGAAGATCCTGTACTTGTTGGAGTTCCTGATGATATGGTTATTTCTTGTAATCAAATTCCAGAAGTTCCAAATGTAACAGCAACAGATGATTGTTCTGATGATTTAGAGGTGATTTTCACACAAAATATTAATGGATTAAGTTGTGAAGAACAACAAATTAATCGTGTGTGGACAGTTACAGATAATTGTGGAAATACAACTACAGCCCAACAAACAATTACTATTCTTGATGACGCTGAACCTGTATTGATTGGTGTTCCTGATAATATTTCAATTTTATGTAGTAGTACTATTCCTACTCCTCCAACAGTCACAGCTACAGATGATTGTGATACTGATTTAGAAGTAAATTTCTCTGAAGAAATTATTGGAAATACTTGTGATGCTTATCAAATTATTCGCATCTGGACGGT
>CAZQTE010000095.1:0-8628 GCA_964595615.1 uncultured Saprospiraceae bacterium | reverse complement strand
ATTGTGGCAACACGACATCTAGCCAGCAAGTTATTAGCATTGCGGACGATATTGCACCTATTCTAACTGGAGTACCAGATGATATTACAATTCAATGTAACGACCTCCCTACAGCAGCAAATGTAAGCGCAACTGATGATTGTGATAGTGACTTGGAAGTCATCTTTACCGAAAATACACTAGGCAACAATTGTAGTAATTATCAAATTATTCGCACATGGACAGTGACAGATGATTGTGGAAATATAACTACGGGACAGCAAATTATTACTACCTCAGATGATGAAGCACCTAATTTAATCGGTGTTCCTAGTGATATTACTGTTGAATGTGATGCTATCCCAATAGTTCCGACTGTGACTGCAAGTGATAATTGTGATGAAGAAGTAAATGTACTTTTTACAGAAAATGAAACTGGAGGCTCATGCCAAGATAGACGAATTATTCGTACATGGACAGCAATGGACGACTGTGGGAATACAGTCTCATTAAGTCAAAGAATAACTGTTGATGATAATATTGCACCAGTATTGAGTGGAGTTCCAAATAACGAAACAATTGAATGCAGCAATTTGATACCAACAGCACCAGATGTGACTGCAACTGACAATTGTGATGAAAGTGTAATAGTTATTTTAAATGAAACTATTACTGGTAATACTTGTGATGAACAGCAGATTATCCGCACTTGGACAGCGACAGATGATTGTGGAAATGTAGCTTCTGCTACACAGACTATCATTTTGACTGATGATACACCACCAGCTTTTGTTGATGCACCCGCCGATATCACTGTTGAATGTGATGCTGTCCCACAACCTTTAATTTTATCAGCAACAGATGATTGTGATAATAATTTAACTGTTGATTTCTCTGCCAACGAAATTGAAGGAGATTGTAAGGATAATTATACAATTATTAGAACTTGGTCAGTCAGTGATAATTGTGGAAATACGACAATACATCAGCAAACAATCACAGTTGAAGACACTCAAGGTCCCAATATCGTTCTTATCAATCCACTTTTAGTTGGATTGGCAAATGGGGACACATTAAGCTACCAATGTAATCCAGATGTTTTTGGTTTAAATGATGCTACCGTCAGCGATAACTGCGATGCAGAACCAATTTTAAGTTTTGTTGAATTATTAATTGATGACGACCCTTGTCATACTGTTTTAGCATGTACATGGACAGCGGAAGACATTTGCGGAAATGTATCAGTATTTGTCATTTATATCAAAGTAGAGGACACTACCCCACCTGTTTTTGATAATACGCCAATAAATACAACTGCTGATTGTAATAATATGCCAGCCATTGATGACATCACAGCTACAGATAATTGTAATGGAGATGTGACTATCGAAATCAGTGAAAATAGCACTGGCGGCACTTGTGAAAATCTTCAAATTACCCGCATATATACGGCGACTGACCAATGCGGAAATAGTTCTTCAGTATCTCAAATAATTACAGTAACTGATAATGAAAGTCCAGTATTAGTTGACATTCCTGACGATGTAACTTTAGAGTGCCATGAAGACATCTCACCAGCAAATGTAAGCGCAACTGATGATTGTGACTCGAATGTTGAAGTGCAGATGACAGAAGAGACAATTACTGGCTCTTGTGAAAATGAGTATACTCTAATTAGGACGTGGACAGCTACAGACGGTTGTGGAAATGCAGTCTCTGCAACTCAAACCGTAACAGTTCAAGACACCAATCCCCCACTTTTTGTTGGCGTCCCTGAAGATATAGATATAGAATGCAATGAGTTACCAAATCCTCCGATAATTGGTGATGAAATTAAGGCCGCTGATTTATGTGATGATGATGTATTAATCATTTTCGAAGAAGAATATATTGGAGACGATTGTGCTAATTTTCAATTGATTCGCAGATGGACAGCTACTGATAATTGCGGAAATATGTCGATTGCGACACAAGTAATTTCACTTTCTGACAATACTCCACCTGTATTGACTAATATTCCAGAGGATACTTACTACCAATGTAATGCTCCTGTGATTAGTGATTTACCTAGCGCTACAGATGCCTGTGACGATGATGTAGAAATTACAGTTGAAGAAGGTCAGGTAGATTTAGATTGTGGTTTTATCATTGTTAGAATATTCACTGCTACTGATAATTGCGGGAATACATCAAGTGCTTCTCAAACAATAAGCATAATTGATACGACTCCTCCTACTATTTCAGGTGTACCTAGTGATTTAAGTTTAGAATGTGATGAAGAAATTCCTGCGCCAATAGATGTTGATGTCATTGACAATTGCGGAGCGACTACAGTAACCGTTGAAGAAACAACGGAACAAAGCACTAGTTGCGAAAACAACTATACAATTACGCGTGTCTATACAGCAACGGATGACTGTGGGAACTCAAGCACTGCAACACAGATTATTACAATTGTGGACACTACAGCGCCAACATTGACATTTAACACGCCTCAATTGATTGATTTCGTGTCGGGTGATACACTGTTTTTAGAGTGTAATGAGTTGTTTAATGTCGAAGACGCAGCTATCATAACAGATAACTGTAATGACAATCCAAACGTAGTGTTTAGTGAAGAAACAATAGTTGGAACAGACTGTCAAGCAGACGGTTATTTGATTAACTTGGTCTGTACTTGGGAAGTATCTGATGATTGCGGTAATAATTTTACTTATATTTTGAATATTGTCATTTCTGACAATACTCCTCCAGTTATTTTCTGTCCACAAGACATTACGGTAAACTTAGGAATTGGTGAAATTATTCCTTCTAGTGATGACATTAATATTGTAGACAATTGTACAGATAATATTGATTTACTTGTCAATGAGACAAATATTCCTGACTCAGATGATTGTGGATATACACTTGTTCGTGTTTATACAGCAATGGATGAATGTGGCAATACAATAACTTGTGAACAAAATATTACAGTAGAAGAATTCTGTGAATGCCCTGAAATTATTGTAACAGATACAGACAACTACCCTACTTCTTGTGCTGGTGAGGACGGTATTTACGATGTGACTTTAGAAAATGCAGCCGCCTATGATTATGTTTTAGTACCTAATTATGGAACATCTAATGAAATCGGAAATACAAGAACTAATTTACCAGTTGGTGATTATCTTCTTGTCATTTCTCAACCAGATTTTGATACTTGTGAGGTAAAATTATACTTCACTATTGTTGACGGTTGTACCGATTGCAATACAGAAGTTTTTGCCTCTTCTGATGTGAATATTGAATTAACAGATTGCAACGATTTAGGAAGAGTTTGTTTGACTATTGAAGAGGAAAGTGTTACCGATTATTCTATTAGCCTAAATAATGAACCCTATACAGGTAGCTTAGTGGGTTGTACTTTTGATACGACATTTAACTATGCAACTGCCGCTATCCCTGGTTGGGGAATGGAAGGTCCTTACACGGTAACCAATTGGACTATAAATGATATTGATTTTTCTGCTGAGTTTAATGATTTGACCGAATTAATGAATATTATAAACGATTGGGACCCAAGTGGAAATTGGACTTTATCAATGGGTTCTATCACAGGTGGTAATACTGCTAATTCATACGGAAATATGCTTATTAGTCAGAACAATACAGGAGCTTCTGCTAGTTTGATGAAGAATACAGGAACTTCGGCTGTTGGTCTTGCTGTTGTGGCACCATTAGGGGAACATGAGTTTATTTTCACACACAACCAAACTGGATGTGCTGATACCGCTAATGTTTCTGTGTACTGCTCTCCTATTATTACCCCTTCAAATGCGGAGTTGATAGTAGCTAGAAATAGCACGGAAACATTCTGTTTGGACATCTCGGAATTACAAGGGAACATCGTCTCTCTAGAAAGCATTTGTACAACAGAAACAGAAGCGCAGTATGCGTCTCTGACTAGTTTTGATGCTACTTATTGCTTGAATGTCAGCGGATTAGATGTAGGTCAACAAAACTTCTGTTATCAAGTTTGTGATGATTTTGGTTTCTGTGATACTACCTATTTAAATGTCATCGTCACTGAACAAATTTTCATGTCGAATGAATTGCCAGTTGCAATTCCTGATGATTATACTGTAGAAGAAGGTGAACCTATCGTCATTGATGTGTGTCTTAATGACGAGATAAACGGTGTTTTAGAAAGTCATTCTATCCGTAGTCTTCCTCAGACAGGAACGGCAATTTTACGCGGAAACGAAATTGAATATACACCTGAAGCGGACCTTTGTCAAGATATTACTTTTGTTTATGAAATTTGTAATGATTTAGGATGTGATGAAGCAGAAGTTACCATACATTATTTCTGTGATGATGTCATTATCTTTAATGGTTTTTCTCCAAACAATGATAATGTAAATGATGCATTCACTATTTTAGGATTGGAGCGTTATCCAAACCATAATCTACAGGTGTTTAGCCGTTGGGGAACTAAGGTATTTAGCTCTCAGAATTATCAAAACGACTGGAAAGGAACGAATGCGGGTAAAGACTTACCAGACGGAACCTATTTCTACTTATTTGATAATGGTGAAGGTGAAAGACTATCGGGACATGTGACGATAAAACGATAATTGAAAACTGAAATATGGAGTATGAATTTTACAAGATTCGTACTTCATATTTCATATTTCATATTTTTCCAACTATTTTCGCCCCATGGCAAAGGAGAAAATTACCAATAATTTCAGTTTTTCGGATTTAGCAAAATACCTTTTAGTTTTTGGTATTATTGCTTTTTTGAGTTTTTTGTTTCCAAATAATGCTCGTTTTCATTATGATTTTGAATTAGGACAAACTTGGAGATATGATGATTTATTGGCTCCTTTTGATTTTCCTGTGCGCAAATCTGAAGAGGAATTAAAGGTTGAAAAAGAAAAGCTTCTACAAAATTTCTCTCCATATTATGTGGTCAATACAGATATTTCGAGACAACAAATTAAGAAATTTGAAGAAGAATTTGCAAAGGATTTTGCAGCTATTGACCAAAATCAATTTACAGATGTCGCTCGAAATCCTGAAAAATACATTCAATTCGGTCAGAAATTTTTAGAGCGCCAATTTAGAAAAGGAATTATTAGTTTAGATGTAAATCATCAAGAGAAATCGCCTGATTTTGTTATAAATATTGTACTTGGACGCAATACCCGCAAACAAACTTTACAAAATATTTCTTCCATTCAATCCGTTGAAGAAATAATACAAGATTCTTTACCATACGCTAGTTTACGCGATCCAGATTTCTTGTATTACCCTTTAAAAAAATCTCTCCAAGCCAATCTTTTCTACAGCGAATCAGTCACTAATTTATTTAAGGAAGACCTTATTTCTTCAGTTTCAACCTCGCGAGGAAAAGTCTCAAAAGGAGATTTAATTATTCCAAAGGACGGGATAATAACTGATGATATTTACGAAAGATTACTATCTTTTCGTACCGAATATGAAGAAGAAATTACCGCCAACAAATCACATCTAGGCGTTTTCTCTGGCTACCTGCTTTTGACAACAATAAGCATCCTTATTTTCCTAGTTTACATCAAATTCTACCTGCCTGAAATCTTTGAAAAATTCAATAAATTTGGTTTCATTTTCATGTGGTTTGCCATTTTTGGCTGGATAGTTTGGCTAGTAGAAACTAATACTTCATTATCTATTTGGTTTATTCCATTTTGTGTTGTTCCCATTGTCATCAAAACCTTCTTTAATGACCGCTTGGCATTCTTTACACACGTCGTACTTATTCTGATTGTAAGTTTCTTGTGTTCAGAGGGTTATGAGTTTATTTTCCTACAGACTTTAGCAGGTATTGTAGCTATTATGAGTGATGCAAATTCTCGTAATTGGTCAGGTTTTTTCTTCACAATGCTCTTCATCTTTTTAACCTACGCAATGGGTTGGTTAGGTCTTTCATTGATAATCAATGGCTCGATATACACGGTAGATTATTCGGTATTGGGTAGTTTATTGTTAAATGTATTTTTGACTCTAATGGCTTTTCCTTTGATACCTCTTTTGGAACGTGTATTTGGTTTTACTTCCGCAGCAAGTCTATTAGAATTATCCGATATGCATCGCCCACTTCTAAAGCGTTTGGCCTTAGAGGCACCTGGCACTTTACAACATTCGATTCAAGTTGCTAATCTGTGCGAAGCAGTGGCGGATGAAATCGGTGCAGATGAACTTTTAGTCAAAACTGCAGCTTTATATCACGATATTGGTAAAATTCCTAAGGCAGCTTTTTTTATAGAAAATCAAGGTGGTAGAAATCCACACGAAGATTTGAATGAACTCGAAAGTGCAGAGATGATAATAAATCACATCACCGAGGGTTTATTAATGGCAAAAAAGGCTGGTTTACCAATGATAATTAGGCGGTTTATAGCAAGCCACCATGGAACGACACGAGTAGAATATTTTTATAGGAATTATGTAAAAAAGCATCCAGGAGAAGTAGTCTTAGAAGAAAAATTTCGCTATCCTGGTCCTAAACCAGTGAGTAAAGAAGAAACGATTTTAATGTTAGCAGATAGCATGGAGGCTAGTTGTAAAAGTCTAAAAAATCCTACTGGAGAAGATATTGACAAAATGGTAGAGTCTATCATCAAAAATAAAGTAGAAACACAACAATTGACTGAGTCAGAAATGACTTTTGAAGAAATGAATAAAGCAAAGCTTGTGTTTAAAAAATTATTGCGAAGTATGAATCATGTCCGGGTGGAATACCCTGAGGAGGAAGATTAAAAAAATCTGAAGTATGATTATTTTCATACTTCAGATTTTATTCATTTACAAAGCGTCTAACTGTTCTTTATACTCTGGTAGAAGGTTTTTAAATTTACGAATTGTGCCTCCTAATCCAATAAAAGAAGCACCTCCAGAGGCATTTTTATGCCCGCCACCTTTGAAGTACTTTGTAGCAATTTCTTGCACCGAAAAATCTCCCTTCGAACGCAAGGACATTTTAGTAATCTTTGGTTGCTCGTGAATAAAGGCAGCTACTTTTATACCTTTAATTTTTAATAGATAATTGACAATTCCTTCTGTCTCTCCACGTTTGATATCATAATCTTCATAATCCTCTTTTGTCAACCAGATAATACCAGTTTTATACTCAGGAAGAATTTCCATTCGGTTCGCTAAGCAGTGTCCGAGAATACGTAAACTCTTCTCTGATAACGCATTAAATATTAAATCTTGTAATTTATCATCATCTGCCCCCATTTCTTTGAGCTGAGCTACAATACGAAACAACTTAGGTGAAGTCGCATATTTAAAAGAGCCTGTGTCAGTCAAAATTCCCGTGTACATAGCCTCTGCCATCGTCTTATCGATCATTGCTTTATCACCACACATTTCGATAAAATCAAATACCATTTCACAGGTTGAACTGGCTGTGATATCAGACATCATATGGTCACAAAACTCATCAGGATACAAATGGTGGTCAATCATTACGCGCGTACAATCTGTAGCGGCAATCGCTTCCCCCATTTTATCAATCCTATCTAAAGCATTATAATCTAAACAGAAAATAACATCTGCTCTTTTTATCTTTTCATTACAATCTTCAGGTTCGATATCATGCACTAAAATTTCGCCTGCACCTGGCATCCATTCTAAGAAATCAGGATACTCAGATGGAGTCATAATATAGGTCGTATGACCATGAGCTCGCAAATAATGAGAAAGTGCTAAAGTCGAACCTACAGCATCACCGTCTGGGTTTCGATGAGAAGTAATAACTATGTCCTTGGGGATAGATAGAATTTTTTTTAAGCCTGCTAAATCTTGCATATTATCTTTTCATATTTAATTGAAGCGCGAATTTCACAAAAAAATATCGCTTTTTCACTTCCCCGCGACTATTTTTACGTTTTTTAAACACAATTTCTATAGTTTCGTTGTTACTAATAATTAAATCTGAACTATTTTTATTTCCATGCTAAAGATTGCTTACTCTCCTATTTATAAGTATCAAGTCCCAGCAGGACATCGTTTTCCTATGGAAAAATACGAGTTGATACCTGGGCAACTACTTTATGAAGGTACAATTACAGAAGATAATTTTTTTCATCCTGAAGCATTAACTGAGGAGCAAATTTTATGGACGCACGACGCTGAATATTGGGAAAAGCTAAAAACTCAAACTCTTTCAAAGAAAGAAATAAGAGCTATAGGATTCCCAATGTCTGAAGCCTTAATTACCAGAGGAAGACATATTGCAAAAGGAACAGTTGACTGTGCCTTATACGCCCAACAATATGGTGTTTCAATGAATATTGCCGGAGGTACTCACCATTCGTTTACTTATAAAGGTGAAGGATTTTGCGTATTGAATGACATTGCAATTGCTTCCAATTATTTGCTTAACAAAGGACTTTCTAAAAAGATATTGGTTGTCGATTTAGATGTCCATCAGGGTAATGGAACTGCTCAGATTTTTGAAAATGAACAACGTGTCTTTACCTTCTCCATGCATGGAGCCAAAAATTATCCAGGACGAAAAGAAAAAAGTGATTTGGATATTGGTCTGCCTGACAAGACAGAAGATAAAGAATATCTAAATATTTTAACAGAAGTCTTACCACGCTTAATACAAGAAGA
>CAZQTE010000094.1:13797-15613 GCA_964595615.1 uncultured Saprospiraceae bacterium | reverse complement strand
AATTTTCATCCTTCATGTGTCAATTTTGCTAAAGCAAAAAAGACAAGATGACCCTTCGGGACGGATGAAAATCTGAAAATTGCTTTTTTTTCGACATCCTCACAGCTTTTTCTTAGAGAAATATTTTTCATGAGAAAATCCTAAAAAACTATAGATATGATAAAAGAAAAGAACTGAGAGTTAGATTCCGCTAACCGAACTCACTCCTAAAAATTCAAATAACAAGAAGTGATTTTTATTATCAGTCCTCACTTTTCACCCTAATGCCAAATTTAAATTACATTTGCATTCACGATATTAGTACACGAACTAAAATGCAAATCATGAGATTTTTCCTCTATCTTTTCCCTCTCCTACTCCTATTCTCCTGCCAAGAAGAAAAAGAATACGCCGACCTAATCATCACCAACGCAAACATTTACACCGTCAACACTGCTCAAGCAAACGCTGAAGCAATGGCAATCAAAGACGGAAAAATCTTAGCTATTGGAAAAGTAGAAGAAATAAATGCCCTGCAAGGAGAAAAAACACAAATCGTTGATGCAGCAGGGCAATTTGTCATGCCTGGCTTCATCGAAGGACATGGTCATTTTAGCAATTTAGGAGAAAGTCTAATCAATTTAAATTTTCTTAAAGCAAAAAATTGGGCAGAAATAGTTGGACAAGTAAAAGAAGCTGCTGCTAAAGCAAAACCAGGCGAATGGATTGAAGGTCGCGGTTGGCATCAAGAAAAATGGTCGAATGTACCAGAGGAAAATTTTCATGGTTATCCTTATTTGTATGATTTGAGTGAGGTATCTCCTGACAATCCTGTCATTTTGTACCACGCCAGTGGTCATTCTCTTTTTGCCAACGAAGCAGCTGTAAAAGCAGCAGGAATTTCAGCAGATACACCAAGTCCAACAGGTGGAGAAATCGTACGTGATTTTGACGGAAAAATCGTTGGTGTTTTTGAAGAAAGAGCTATGAATTCCATATATGAAAGCTATCAAGGCTATCTCGAAACCTTGCCAATCGAGCAGCGAACCGCACGCTGGTACAAGCAGATTGAATTGGCAGAAGCAGAATGTATCAGCAAAGGAATTACTTCTTTCCAAGATGCAGGCACGAAGGCTTACGAAATGAAACGCTATCAAAAAATGGCAGAAGAAGGCGAATTAGATTTGCGTCTTTTCTCCATGCTGCGTCACCCCTACGATACTTTAAAGACTTTGAATATCGCTGATTATCAAGTCATTGGCGCAGGTGATAACTTTTATACCTGCAATGCTATTAAATCGGAAATTGACGGTGCATTAGGTTCTTTTGGCGCATGGCTTTTAAAAGCATATACTGACAAACCAAACTTTGAAGGTCAAAATACCACTCCCATCAAAGATGTCGAAAACATTGCTGAAATGGCTGTCCAAAACGGCATGCAACTCTGCGTCCATGCTATCGGTGACCGCGCTAATCGTGTCACTTTGAACGTCATGGAAAAAACTTTTAAAAAGTATGCAGACGATAAAGATGTACAAGTCGAAAATCTTCGTTGGCGTATCGAACACGCACAACATTTAGACACTTTAGATATTCCACGCTTCAAAGAATTAGGAATTATTGCTTCTATGCAAGGTATTCACTGCACCTCTGACGCACCATTTGTAGAAAAAAGATTAGGAAATGAACGCTCTCGTTTGGGTGCTTACCCTTGGCGTTCGCTTTTGGATGCAGGTGTTGTCATTGCCAATGGAACAGATGCGCCTGTTGAGGATGTTAGCCCACTTGAAAGTTTCTATGCTTCAGTGACTCGTAAGCGCGCAGATACCGGTTTTGA
>CAZQTE010000094.1:11821-13697 GCA_964595615.1 uncultured Saprospiraceae bacterium | reverse complement strand
AGCATAAAACAAAACAATAATATATTTTTTGCCGATTGTAAAGAATATTGTATTATTGTGTTACTTTTATACATGAAATGCTCTTCCCTACGAACATTCTCCGTCTTCATCACATGCTATTAAATAGTAGAAAAATAACAACAGAAGACGATGATTGATGATACTTTGACAAAACTACACACACTCAATCATGCGGAATAGCAAAACTATGGATAATCAGACACACGAATTAATAATCCACAGTTTTTGCCACACGAACAAATAACGGGAATTATGGCAAAAGTTACACTTTACGATGCTTTTACAAATGTTTCGTCTATGCAAAAATCACGAATTGTCTCTTTTTTAAAGAAACATTTAGATGATGGCAAAACGGAACAAACAGATATAGAATGTGCTTTGGACTATGCAGTCAAAGACGTTCCTTCTTTTGGTGGTTTTATAGTTAAAGTGGAAGATGATACAGGCGAAATTATCGGTTCAACCATCGTGACAAAAACAGGCATGAAAGGCTTCTCTGCTGAACATTTACTTTCTTTCTTTGCAGTTCATCGTGAACATCGACACAATGGAGTCTTTGGGAAAATGATGCAAAAAACGATTGAAAGAACCAGCGGAGATTTAGCACTACACGTCACTCCTACTCATCCTAATTTCAAAAATTTTGAGGAAATGGGCTTTGTGCAGAAATTTATGGAGATGCGCTTGACAGCCTAAGAAGAATTTCTAATTAAACAAGAAAGCGGATTTGACAACTCAGTCAAATCCGCTTTCTTTGTTTAATTAAGGCATAGTTTTCCAAGTTTTTTCAGCATCTTCACACTTCAAATATTTCCAACTTTAGCAAACGCATAAAAATAATGAAAAACCACACTTCTTTTCTTCTAAAAACATTTTCTTTTCTTCTCTTAATCAGCTTGTCGTTTAGTTTAAACGCTCAAAGAAATAAGAAAAAAAACACACAAGTAAGCACTACGACAAAACTGCCTGCCACTTTAGAATACCGAAATATCGGACCCTTCCGCGGTGGACGTAGTTCCGCAGTAACTGGCGTTGCTGGCAAACCAAACCTCTATTATTTCGGTGCAGCAGGCGGCGGTATTTTCCGTACGAAAGATGCAGGTCGCTCTTGGGAAAATATTTCTGACGGCTTTTTTGGCGGTACAATTGGTGCTATTGCAGTAAGCGAATGGGACAATAATGTGCTCTTTGCAGGCGGCGGAGAAGTCACTGTGCGCGGTAATGTGAGTTATGGTTATGGAGTATGGAAATCTGTAGATGCAGGAAAAACTTGGACGGAGTCGGGTTTACAAAATTCTCGTCATATTCCGCGCGTGCGCATCCATCCTCGTAATCCTGATTTGGTTTATGCGGCAGTTTTGGGTGATTTATACAAACCAACCAAAGAGCGCGGTGTCTATCGTTCAAAGGACGGCGGTAAATCTTGGAAAAAAATCCTTTTTGTCAATGAAAACGCAGGCGCAGCAGACTTAATTCTCGACCCAAATAATCCACGCATTATGTATGCGACAACTTGGAATGTCCATCGAACGCCTTATAGTTTGAGTAGCGGTGGGGAAGGTTCTGGAATGTGGAAAAGTACGGACGGTGGCGATAATTGGACAGAAATTTCACGCAATAAAGGTTTGCCACAAACGGATACTTTGGGGATAATTGGTGTCACGGTTTCTCCTGTGAATTCGGAGCGCGTTTGGGCGATTATTGAAGCTAAAACGGGCGGTGTTTATCGCTCAGATGATGCGGGCGAAACTTGGAAGAAAATCAATGATGAACGTAAATTACGTCAACGCGCTTGGTACTACTCGCGCATCTACGCTGACCCGCAAGATGTGGACGGTTTGTATGCTTTAAATGT
>CAZQTE010000094.1:0-11721 GCA_964595615.1 uncultured Saprospiraceae bacterium | reverse complement strand
GTATGGCCAGACAATCCAATGGGACATGGCGCAGAGGATATGAAATATCGTTTTCAATGGAATTTCCCACTCTTTTTCTCGCCACATGATAGTGATAAATTGTACACCGCGAGTAATCATTTACACGTCAGTACAGATGAGGGTCATAGTTGGAAAACTATCTCTCCAGACCTTACTCGCGATGATAAATCTAAGCAAAAATCAAGCGGAGGTCCAATTACCCAAGATAATACTTCGGTCGAATATTACTGTACGATTTTCGCGGCAGTGGAAAGTGAATTAGAAGCAGGAACTATCTGGACAGGAAGCGACGACGGCTTGGTTCACGTCACCCAAGACAATGGCGAAAACTGGCAAAATGTTACGCCAACGGCATTGCCAGAATGGGCACAAATCAATAGTATGGAAGCCGACCCGTTCAACGCAGGTGGTGTCTATTTAGCGGCAACACGTTACAAATCAGGTGATTACACACCTTATCTTTTCCACACCAAAGATTACGGAAAGACTTGGCAACGTATCAACCAAGGCATTGATAATGAACACTTTACGCGTGTCATTCGTGCAGATAAAAAGCAAAAAGGCTTGTTGTATGCAGGTACAGAAAGTGGTCTTTACTTTAGCGAGAATGACGGAATGTCTTGGAAATCTTTGCAGTTAAACTTGCCGATTGTGCCGATTACAGATTTGGCAGTTAAGGGCAATGATTTGATTGTGGCGACACAAGGTAGAAGTATCTGGATTTTGGATGATTTGCATATTTTGCGTCAGCATAAAAATGTATCTTCTTCTACAAAAACACATCTGTACCAACCACAAGAAACCTACCGTACTACAGGTCGCCAAAACAAAAAAGTCGTCGGTGCAGGTGTCAATAAAGTGAATGGTGTAGTCACGCATTTCACCCTTCCCAAATTAGCGGACAGTGTAGAAGTTAGTCTAACTTACCACACGCAAAATGGTGAATTAATCCGCGAATTTTCTAACAAAGCCAAAAAGAAAAACGACCCGAAAAAACGCGGTCTTTTAAAACTCGAAGAAGGCGATAATGTCTTTCATTGGAATATGCGTTATCCTGACGCGGAGAGTTTTGACGGCATGATTTTGTGGTGGGCGAGTATGTCGGGCGCGCGTATTTTGCCAGGTGAATATCGGGTACAATTGCATGTTGGGGAGGAAATGCAGGAGCAAACTTTCACAGTTTTAGCAGACCCGCGTGCGGAAGGCAGTTTGGCAGATATGCAAGCACAATTTGATTTTCACAAGAGCATTAGCGATAAAATTACCGAGTCACACACCGCTATTGGAGACATGAAAAAAATCACGAAGCAATTGGATGATTTCACAGGCAGATTGGATAAAGAAGATGATAAATTTAAACCGCTATTCACACAAGCTGATACCATAAAATCGCAACTCAAAGCAGTTACAGAAGCGATGTATCAAACGAAAAACCGAGCGCGTCAAGACCCGCTTAATTTCCCAATTAAATTGACTAATAAATTAGCACATTTGACTTCTTTAATGGGCAATACAGATTATGCACCGACTACACAAATGGTGGCGGTCAAGGAAGAAATGAATGCGGCGATTGATGCGGAATTGGCAAAGTATCGTCGTGTTTTGGAAGTAGATGTGCCTAAGTTTAATGAAATGGTGCGTGAGATTGGGGTTGGGGTGATACAGGTGGAGGATTAGGAAGCATTTTTAGGTAATCTTATTTTTAGGTTTCTTTGCTAAAAATGTCTTATTTTAGCGCAAATCTATCTTACAACATTTATTTTTGTACAACTACACAAAATTATAAATTATATGGGGCTCAAGAAAGCTGATAAAATTGAGGAGGTCTATTCCGTATTTCAAAGTAAACCACTTAAAATAAGTGATTTAAAAGACTTTTATAAAAATACAACGGAGGCGAGAGGAAAAAATCCACGTCGTAGATTTGCTCGAATTTTGAAGACCAATCAAGATTCGAATCAACATATTCTATTTGTTGGCTATCGCGGTTGTGGAAAGAGTACAGAACTAAATCACTTACAAAAAGACTTACAAGAAGAGTTTTTAGTTTTAAACTACTCTATTCAAGAAGAGTTAGACCCTATTCATGTCAATTATATAGAGCTTTTTATCGTAACGATGGAACGTCTTTTTTCTGTTGTCAAAGAGAAAAATTTAAAAGTTAGTAAGGCTTATTTAACAGGTATTACGGATTGGATTAAAAGTAAAGAAATTGAAGAAATAAGAGTCAAATATAATATCGGAGTAGAGACAGATGTAGGCGTAGAAGGAGCATTGGGTATTCCATACTTACAAAAATTCTTTGCTAAGTTCAAGGCTTCTGCAAAAAGTAGTAAGTCACTAAAAGAAACTTTAAAGAAAAATGTCGAGCCAAAACTTTCTGACTTAATTAACTATTGCAATGATTTAATTCAAGAAGTTAGATTAGAATTGCATAAAATTGATAAAACTGACCTACTACTAATTATTGAAGACTTAGACAAAATTCCACCAAATCGAGCTGAAGAACTATTTTTTAATCACTCAAATCAGTTGACTCAAATTAAAACAAATGTAATTTACACTTTTCCAATTGCGCTTTACTATCACATGAACTTTAATACTATAAAACCTCATTTTACGGATATTCATGAATTGCCAATGATTAAAGTATCAAATAAAAATGGAACAGTCAATAAAAAAGGAATCCAAACTATGAAAGCGATTATTGAAGCGCGAATGGATACAGAAAACCTTATTAGCGATTTGGACATACTGAATCAGATGATTAATTATAGTGGTGGCTGCTTGAGAGATTTATTCTTGATGTTGGTAGAAGCAGCTGAGAATGCCTTAGACTATGGAAGGACTAAAATAGAAGATAGTGATATGTTAAGTGCCTTTCAAAAACTAAAAAACGAGTACGAAAATAATGTCACTGATTACATAATTGATAATGAAATCCTGGTCGAAGCAAAAGAGTTTTACAGAGTACTAACAGAGTTGGCAAAAAACTCAAATAAAACTGTTGAAAATACATTTATTGTGTCTCAACTCCGTCAAAATCTTTCGATTCTCGGTTACAATGGGGAAAAGTGGTATGATGTACATCCCATCATGAAAGAAATCTTAAAAGAAAGAGGATTTATCAATGGAGAATAATTATATTTTACCCGAAGTACAAATAAAAAATCTGTCTCGAATAGAACGTTTTTTCACCAGAAAAAACAATCAAGGATATATTTTTGGTATCGTCAATAATGAAAGCAATAAAAAGGTATTCAACCAAATATTACACGAAAGAACAAGTGGAAAATGCAATGTATCTGAACTCAACCTTTTAATTGAGACCAATGCGACTTTGATTGAACAATTAGAGAACACAAAAGGTAATGCATTGATAATCAACAACTTAACAGAATGGCTAAAAAACAAAAGTGACAATTCTAATTACTCTGCTCTTAATTTTATTCGAGAAGCCATTTTAAAATTAAATAAACCAATCCTTTTTTGGGTAAATGATATTATTTTGCCTGATATAATAAATTTTGCTCATGATTTTTTCTCTCAAAGACGTTTATCTAATCTAAATTTTCTCACTAAAAATGACCTAACCGAACAAAGGATTTTCTACTCTGAAACCAATAGAGAATTTTCTCAAAAAATCAATACACGCATTACTTTATTAAAAAATCAACTTGCTAAAGCAGAAAAAAATAACTTTTCTAAAGAAGTTATTGCTACAAATTTTGTTTTCCCCCTCATTTTAGAATTAAAAAAACAAAATTCTAAAAATAACTGGAAAAGAATATCCCAACTGGTGAAAATTTATAGTGCCTATTTACCAGAGACAGAAGACATTAACGAAATCCATAATTTGATGAATAATAAGTCTCTCGAGGGAATGGATGAGGACGAAACTACATCTACACACAAAATGCGGACGAATCATCTTTTAATCATCGCTATAGATGAGTATGAAAATGGTATTCAAGACCTCAATAATGCCGTCCGCGATGCCGAAGCAGTAAAGGAGGTTTTATGGAAAACCTATCAATTTTCTCCTGAAAATACAAAGGTACTAACTAACAAAGACGCTACTCGCCACAACATCATTAGTGCTTTCGAAAATTTTGTTGAGGAATTGACTCCTGATGATAATTTTGTCTTTTACTTCTCTGGTCATGGCGATATGTACAAACCAACCCTGCGCGGATATTGGATTCCTGCGGACGGCAAACCTAGGAATCGCTCTTCATGGCTCTCTAATAATGATATTAAAGATTTTATGGAACATACAAAAGCGCACCATGTTTTTGGTATTGTGGATTCCTGCTTTTCAGGTGCACTTTTTCGTAAAAATGCGCAAGAGAATGAAAATACTTTAATGTATTTGGACAGTTATCCTTCTCGTTGGTTATTGACGGCTGGACGCGAGACGATTGTACCTGACGGAGTGCCTGGTACGCATAGTCCTTTTGCAAAAACTTTGATTTCTCAACTTTCTTACAATCCTGATAATGCTCTGGCGGTATCTAAATTATGTAGTGATGTGATTATGTCACCTGCGATTGACAAAGTAAACGCAAAACCGCGTGGTAGTGCTTTGCCGCTTTCAAGTAGTCAAGGAGGGGAGTTTATTTTTTATAAAAAAGGTTATACTCCTAAAGCATCAACAAATACTACCACGAGTGGCGCAAGTAAAAATGTTACAGCGCCAAAAGAAGAAAAAGCAATACCTCCTGCTACAAATCCCAACCCGCCGACTGACATTACAAACGCAAATATTAGTGAGCATTTGAAGAAATTAGTACGCCTCGGTGATACTGAAAAAGCATTTGAACTTTTGAACAATAAAATCAATTCCGAATCTCGCATAGCTAATGATTTAACTTTAGTACAAGCGCGTTATAATCGCTTGGTTCGCGAAAAACGAAATGGATTGATTACGGATGAATATTTTTCTATGTCAAATGCAAGAATAACGCATTCTTTGTTGAGTACAATTGATAGAATTGATGAAGAAGATTTGATGTAGCCGTTAACAGTCACTTTCAAAGTGCGTGTTAACTTATTCCCACAAAATCTGATAAAAAACTAAAAGTAGTCCTCCTAAAAAGTAACAGGCACTTTTAGAAGTGACTGTTACTGAACTTCACCAATAAAAAACCACAAAATGAGTAAAATACACGCCCTTCTCGTCGGTATCAATGAATACGCGGCACCAAAAATATCCAGTCTCAAAGGATGTGTCAATGACGTCACTGATTTCCATAACTATCTGATAGACAGCTACAAAAGTCGTGTTGTCAAACCTCAAGTCCTATTAAATGAGGAGGCGACCAGACAAAATATTATCGACGGTTTTCGCAATCACCTGAGCGCGAAAGTTAAGAAGGGAGATATTGCAATATTTTACTTTGCAGGACATGGTTCGCGTGAAAAATCACCGATTGAATTTCGTGATTATGAACCTGAAGGGAAAAACGAAACCTTGGTTTGTTACGATAGTCGTCAGGCAGGGCACTATGATTTGGCGGATAAAGAATTGGGATTTTTAGTGGATGAAGTGGCGCAAAAAGGGGCGCAAGTTGTGCTAATTTTGGATTGTTGTCATAGTGGTTCGGGTTCCCGTTCTTTGGCGGATATTGAGTTGGGTGCAGCGCGGCAAGCGGAGGATAGTAAGAAGGAAAGGACTTTGGCTTCTTACTTGGAAGGGCAATTTACTACGGCATCAGATGTCGTCAAAAATCCCGCATATATTCTCTTAGCTGCCTGCGACAAAACGGAAAAAGCTTACGAATTACAGAATAATCACGGTCATTTCTCTTATCAATTATTGAAAATCTTAAAAGAGAAAAATGGAGAATTAAATTATGCAGACTTATTTGAAGAATGCCGCTTAAAAATGCGCCGCGTTTCAAAAGAACAACATCCACAGTTTGAGACACAAGGCTTTTTTAATGCATATAATAACTTCTTGCAATCTACAGGGGACAAAGACGGCGCAAAATTCAGAGTTACTTACGATGAGGACGAATGGCGTATCAATGCAGGGGCTGTCCACCATATTCCAACCGACAGAGAAAAAGGAGCAGAATTTGAGGTATTTGATAAAGAGGGTAATTTTATCAATTATGCCATTACAAAAGGAGTACAGCCAGCGGAGAGTATTTTGAGTTTTACTCATACTGATAAAACAGCGATTTTGGAAGCGAGGCTGATTAGCCTTCCCTCTCCCCCATTAACGGTTGCGCTGATTAGTCCTTTTTCAGATATTAATCGAAATTTTCAAGCCGCAAAAAAAGCATTTCAGCCCCTCTATTTTGATTTAGAAGAAACGAATGACGCGACTCAATATTCTATCAGAGTAGAAGACAAGACTACTTTTCAAATCATTGATAATCAACTCAATACAATCATAAGAACGGTTGAAGGTTCTGACTATCCTGCTATTTTCCAAGACCTTTTGGAGCATACTGAAAAAATTGCACGCTGGGAAAAGTCTATTCTTTTAGACAATAAAAATACGCGTCTGGGTAGAAATGATGTGCAGTTAATTTTGACAGAACTAGATGAGGATGATAAGGTACAAATGAAGCACAAAGGCGCTGAAGTTGCACTGGATTTATATGATTTTAATGGGACTGCGCAGCAAAAAATTAGAATAGAAATTCGCAATAATCATTCTCGTCAATTGTATGGTGCGCTCTTTTATATGAGTTCAAAATATGGAATGACTCCCGTGTTCAATGATACTTTATCTGCAAAAAAGACGACTATTGCTTTTGATAAAACACCAAAAGGTAATCCTCTTCGCGTGGTTTTAAGAGACGGAAAAAAGAAAGGTTTCGATTGCTATAAACTCATTGTCAGTACTTCAAAAATTCCAGACCAATTACTACGACAACGATTTTTCAAACAAGGGGAAACGGTTGATTATTGGGGAAGTAAAGGCACAGAGGATATTCTTAGAGGAGGGCGAGATTTAGACGAATTTGATGATATTGATTTGCAAGCAGAAGAAAACGACTGGTTTGCAAAAACAATGAAGGTCGAAACGCGCTTACATGAAGCAGCAATTGGAAAAAATACCGAGACTTTTGCAGAGGGATTAATCACGGTGCAAGGTCATTCCGCATTTAGTGGTGATGTTGTCTTTTCTTCTTCGGATACGAGCAGTCGGTCTTTGAGTGATATGAGTATTTTGGCGGATTTGGCAAGTAAGAATAATTGTGAGTTGTTATCGCTTGCCCCTAATTCTCGCAGTGTATCTGCACTCAACACACTGGAAATCAGCAACATAAAAAATAAAGCTTCTCTAAAAGGCAATCCATTAATTTTAGAAATCAATCAAGAATTAAATGAAGATGAAGGCATTCTTCCCGTTACTTTTGACGGTGAATTCATCCTTCCATTCGGAGATTTAGAACAGACCTCAGACGGAAAAACAATCGTTAAAATCCACGATATTCCAAAGTCTGCCGTCTCAGGACGCAGTATCGGCGGCGCGATAAAAATGGCTTTTCTAAAATTAGCTTTCAAAAAAGAAACGGCGAAACTACGTTGGGTAGAATATTCAGAATCGGAATTAAGTCAAAATTCGGACGGTATTAATAGCAAAGTTGATGAGGCGGAAAATATCTTGGTTTGTATTCACGGAATTATCGGAGATACAAGTCAGCAAGCAGAATTCGCGCGCTCATTCTACAATACACAACCAACAAAAGAGCAAGCACACGATTTAGTTTTGACTTTCGATTATGAAAATCTGAATACACCAATTGAAAAAATTGCAGCCAACTTTAAAAAGGCATTAGAAGACGCTGGAATTACTGAGAACAGTGGCAAAAAAATCACTATTCTCTCACACAGTATGGGAGGCTTGGTGAGTCGTTATTTTATCGAAGTTCTGAACGGTAAAAAAATAGTCAAACACCTCATCATGGCAGGTACGCCAAATGAAGGTTCACGCATCGGGAAAGTTCCGAATACGAGAGATAAGTTCCTGACACTCTTAGGCTTTGCACTAAATTTCATTGGCGAAATTCCATTCGCAGGAAAGATTGTTAAAGTACTCGATGGCTCTAAAAAAGTCACCGTCACTTTGGAACAAATGGACTGGGAAGATGATTCAAATTTCCTAAAGAATTTAGCGAAATCAGAAGACCCGCAAGTGCCTTATACTATCATCGCTGGTGATATGGGCAAATTCATGAAAGAAAGCCCAAAAGCGAAAGGCTTGATGAATAAAATGATAAAATTAGGTGGTCGCGCCTTTTATGGAAGACAACGCAATGATTTGGCGGTGAGTGTGGCGAGTATTAAGTCTGTTTCTTCTAAACGAAACCCGCAGCCAGTGAAATTAGATGCAGTTTGTCATCACATGAATTACTTTACGGACGGTGGGATTGAGAGGGCTTTTGAGTAAAACTGTACCGGACGCTTTAGCTTCCAAGGTCATATCGACCAAGGCAGCTAAAGCAGCCAGTACAACTTTACAACTTTACAACCTTACAACTCTTCTTCACCCGTTCCAACTCCTTCTTCAAATTCAAATAATTACGCTCCGTAAAAGGAACTAAAGGCAAACGCACTTCACGCGTACACATTCCTGTGATTTCCATAGCAGCCTTGACGCCACAAGGATTATTTTCCACATATAACCAATGGTGAACATCCAAAGTCGCTAAATGTAAGCGACTTGCCTCGGCAAAATTCCCATTCTGCGCAGCATGAATCATATCTGCATACAACTCTGGCAAAGCATTTCCAATCACTGAAATACAACCATCGCCTCCCAAACTCATCAGAGCTACAGAAGTTGGGTCATCACCTGAAAGTACCAAGAAATCATCTGGTCTGCTTTTCAATATCTTCGCAGCTTGCACAACATCACCTGTTGCTTCTTTGACTGCGATAAACTTTTCACTGTCTTTTGCTAAACGTAAAATTGTTTCAGGAAGAACATTGGAAGCCGTACGCCCTGGCACATTGTAAATGATGATAGGTAGCGGACTGGCATCCGCGATTTGCATAAAATGCTGATAAATTCCTTCTTGCGAAGGCTTGGTATAATAAGGGCTGCTGGACATGATTGCCGCAAAGCCCGTTAAGTCATATTCTTTAAAACGATGAATAACTGCTGCGGTATTATTACCACCAAAAAGCCCTGCAACAACAGGAACTCTTCCCGCAACAACCTTCAATGTATGCGCAAAAACAGCACGACATTCATCACCTGAAAGTGTAACAGGTTCCCCCGTAGTCCCCAAGGAAACAAGAAAGTCTACACCAGAAGCTATCTGTTTCTCAATGATGTTAGTCAAAGCAGAAAAATCTACTTCTCCATTTCTAAGTGGCGTTACTAATGCCACTCCTGCCCCACGTACTGTGTTTGATTTTCTCATTTTTATAAAGTTGTAAAGTTATATAGCTATAATGTTGTAAAGTTGATGAGACGATTGGAAACTCTACAACTTTACAACATTACAACTCTTACACTTTCGCTGTTTTGTTCATTTTCTCTAAAAAAAACTGTGCTTGGTGGATAAAAGCATCTAAACTTGCGCTTTTTGTTACATCAATCATCAGTTCATAACAGACCGTTCTTTCAGTAAAAGGTCCGACACGAAATTTTGCATTTGATAATGCTGAGATGTATTCTAAAGGTACTGTTTCATCTAAAGAAAGATTGATAAGAATATCAAAGTCTTTTTTTATAAACTCTTGAACCTCAGTACTTTTCTCTGGCGTAAATGCTAAATCCAAACTCTTTTGATTAAAGTTTGGAAAAGCTAAATTATCCGTTTCTTCCTTTATATTAACAAAGCCTAATAGGCGAACTTTTTTCCCCTTTTTCTCTAAAGACTTTGCAAATTTTAAAACGATTTCACGATTATTTAATTCTGTGGCATCAAAAAGTAAACCTACTGTTTCTGCTCTATCAAAATCGACTGAAGAGCGCTTAGCGCGCAAACTTTTAATCGCTTTCGAGAATTTATAATTGTGATATTTTACCCGAAGGTCATGAATAAAACTCATGTTTAATTTAGTTGTTAGTTGGTAGTTGTTAGTTGGTAGGGCTACAACAAGACAACTCCTAAATTTTTCGAAAAAAAACACTCTCCGCCTCTCGGTCTTTGCGGTGAATACTTTTTCTATTTCTCCAACTCCACTATGTCATACTGCCCTATTGACCCAAATTTTTCCAAACGGTTATTAATGCGTTCTTCTGCGGTCATTGCCTGCAATTCAGCAATCTCTTTTTTCAAGTGACGCTTCAATATTTTCGCCATTTCATCTGGTGCGGTATGCGCCCCACCCAATGGCTCTTTAATAATGCCGTCAACAATACCGAAATTGGTCATGTGCTCTGCTGTCAATTGCAATTGCTCAGCAGCCTGCTCTTTAAAATCCCAGCTTCTCCACAATATCGAAGAACAACTCTCTGGAGAAATCACAGAATACCAAGTATTTTCCATCATAAAGATGCGGTCTCCTAAGCCAATACCAATCGCTCCACCCGATGCACCTTCACCTATCACTACACAGACGATTGGCACGCGTAGCTGTGCCATTTCAAACATATTCCGAGCTATCGCCTCTGCTTGTCCTCTTTCTTCTGCCTCGATGCCTGGAAATGCACCTGGAGTATCAATCAAACTCACCACTGGAAAGTTAAATCGTTCTGCCAGTTTCATCAGACGCAATGCTTTACGATATCCTTCTGGATTTGCCATCCCAAAATTACGATATTGACGCATTTTTGTATTCACACCTTTTTGGTGTCCTATGAAAACCACCGTCTGTCCATCTAGGTTACCAATACCGCCAACAATAGCTTTATCGTCTGCGAAATTACGGTCTCCATGCAATTCGACAAATTTCTTACACATTCTATCAATATACTCTAATGTGTAAGGGCGCTCTGGATGACGCGATAATTGAACGCGCTGCCAACCCGACAAATCACTATAAAGCTCTTTGCGTGTTTGTTTTATTTTATTTTCTAACTCTTTTACTGTCGCAGAAACATCCACCTCTCCTTGCGCACCAACTTGATTGATTTTTTCAAGTTGTTCGTAAAGTGTTTCCAAGGGTCTTTCAAAGTCGAGAAATACCATAAATTGTTCAAGATTTGTTTTTAGAAATAGCGTTTTTAAAAATTGTTAGTTGACAGTTGTTAGTTGGCAGGCAAGCGTCTCAGTAATAATGTGATGACAAGCAGGTCTGATTAATAAAACTGTTAAAATCTAACTTTCTAATCTCTCTTCCTCTACTCAATTTCACTTTGGGAGCGCAAAATTAAGTTCTTTTCTGGTTTGGACGGTCATTTTTGTATCAATAGATTCTAAATAATTTTATTTTTTTTTAGAAAAATGAAATGACCTTATGTTGATGGGATGAATAAATTCGAATAAAAACCTAGTATTTAGTAACTAAATGAAGAATATAAACGTATAAATACTGTCCTACAAATTTAGCGAAAATTAGGCATGTAAAAAACTTTTTAATTTTTTTTCGTCTAACTATTGCAATATTAAGAAAAGGATTATACATTTGCGTCGCTTTAGAAGAAAGGCACAATTATTTCATAAACAAATACAAAACTTACTTTTGTAGTAAAGAACTTAATTTTAAACAATAATATTATTGTTTAAAGTTTAGGTCTGGTAGTTCAGTTGGTTAGAATACCTGCCTGTCACGCAGGGGGTCGCG
>CAZQTE010000093.1:14729-15830 GCA_964595615.1 uncultured Saprospiraceae bacterium | reverse complement strand
AAAGGAGACCGTCAACGGTCAACCGACAACCGACAACCAAAATAAAAATGGCAGTAATTGACCCGAAACAAATAGCAACCCGAGACTTTCATCAATTTTTACTAGGAGCAGTCGCTCCGCGTCCGATAGCCTTTGTGAGCACTGTAGATGAAGACGGAAATGCTAATCTTGCTCCCTACAGTTTCTTTAATGCATTTAGTTCTAATCCTCCAATATTGGTTTTTTCGTCCAATCGCCGTGTAGTTGATAATACAACCAAAGATACATTAGCAAACGTTATAGCGACAAAAGAGGTTGTTATCAGTGTCGTAAATTATGATATCGTACGACAAATGACGGTGGCAAGTGTACAATTTGATAGTGATATTAGTGAATTTGAAAAGGCGGGATTAACACCAATTCCTGCGGAAGATGTCAAGCCATTTTTAGTAAAGGAAAGCCCTGTAAATATGGAGTGTCGTGTGCGCGAAATTCAGACTCTGGGAGAACATGGCGGTGCTGGTCACTTGATTATTTGTGAAGTGGTGAAAATGCATATTAAAGACGAAGTCATTGATGAGAATGGACGTATTGACCCGCACAAAATTGATTTAATGGGACGTATGGGGCGTGCCTTTTATGTGCGTGCAAGTGGTGATGCAATTAAAACAATTGTGCAAGCTGTAACGGAATTGACGATAGGTTATGATGCTTTGCCAACGAGTATTAAAAATTCGAAAATTCTTTCTGGAAATAATATCGGACAGTTAGCAGGATTGACCGAAGCTCCGAATCAAGAGTCAATTATGTCTTTGAAAGAGAATGATGATGCGATAAAAAACATCTTAGGAAAAGCTAATGCTGTGGAAGAATTACACAAGTTGGCGAAGACGATTTTAGAAGATGATAGTCAGCGGAAATATGGGGCGCAGATTGCTTGGTTGGGAGAATATGTTTGATGAAGTACGAAGTACGATTTACGAAGTACGACCGCTCTGATTTGTACCCGTTCTAAGGAACAATATTCCTTAGAAAAAACACTGGTTCTATTTGTCAGACACAAATAGAACCCGTATTTTTCGTACTTCGTACTTCGTACTTCGTACTTCGTACTTCGTACTT
>CAZQTE010000093.1:0-14629 GCA_964595615.1 uncultured Saprospiraceae bacterium | reverse complement strand
TTCGTACTTCGTACTTCGTACTTCGTACTTCGTACTTCGTACTTAAACTTCCTGCTGTTCATGAACAGCTGTTTTCAAAATATGCTCATAATAAGCCTCATATTGTGGCAAAATATTATCAATGTCAAAACGCTTCGCTTGTGCTAGTGCATTCTCTTTAAAGCGTTCTAAAGTTTCAGCGTCTTTGAGGATTTTTAGAGCATTTTTAGCCATATCATCTACATCGCCGACATCACTCATAAACCCTGTTTCGCCGTGAATATTAATCTCTGGTAAACCACCTGCATTAGACGAAATAACGGGCACTTTACAAGCCATAGCTTCCAATGCCGCCAGTCCAAAACTTTCATTTTCCGAAGGAATAATAAACAAGTCAGAAATATTTAAAATCTCCTCTACAGCATCTTGTTTTCCCAAAAAACGCACCTCGTGACACAAGCCAATTTCGCGGCAAGTTTCCTCGACTTTTCGACGTTCGGGACCATCGCCAATGAGTAATAATTTACACGGTTTTTCTTTATAAATTCTACTAAAAACTTTTACGACATCATCTACACGCTTGACTTTTCTAAAGTTAGAAACGTGCGTCAAAATTGGCTCTCCGTCGGGCGCAAGAGCCTTTTTAAAGTGACCTTTATCCGTTGGTTTGAAACGTTCGAAATCAATGAAGTTGTAAATGACTCTAATGTCATCTTTTATATCAAAATACTCGTTAGTTTGGTTTTTTAAATTTTGCGAAACAGCAGTTACTCCGTCCGATTTATTAATACCAAATTCAACTACGGGGGCAAATTCTTTATTATTCCCAACCAAAGTAATATCTGTACCGTGCAAGGTTGTCACGACAGGTACGTAGCGCCCTTTACTTAGCAATATTTTCTTCGCCATATAAGCCACCGTCGCATGAGGAATCGCATAATGAACATGCAGTAAATCCAACTTTTCGTAACTCACTACATCAACTAATTTACTCGCTAATGCTGTATCATAAGGCGGATATTCGAATAGAGGATAGTCAGCATTTCCAACCTCATGAAAGAAAATATTCTCTTGAAAAGAAGAACGTAAACGCACAGGTGCACGATAAGTAATAAAGTGAACTTGATGACCTTTTTTAGCCAAGCCTTTGCCCAATTCTGTAGCGACAACACCACTACCTCCATAAGTCGGATAACAAACTATACCTATTTTCATATTTCTTTTATTGCTGTTTGCATGCATCTTTAGTATACTTCTGATATCAGTATAAGTTACATAGACATACGATACAAAACTATTATAAAGCTGCATAGTTCAAAAAAGGAAAGAATGATTTGTGTCATAATTTCCTTTAATGTCCTTTGAAGTGCGGTATATTTAGTAATTTTGCATTCCTTTTAAATACCAATCTGCCCGATTTAAGATAATAAATAGCCGTTTTGTAGATTTTAAATTATTGATTATCAGTGATTTATCTATTTTGTGGCAAGAAGATTTTTTCAGAAAAGTGAATTATGAGCATTTCATAATTTCTAAATCTACACACATGACTTTACCAAACACTTTAGCAGTTAAATCTTGGTGCGATAATATTACCGAGGCAATAGGAAATACTCCTTTAATCAAATTAAATCGAATCGTTTCCGATTTACCTTGTACTGTTTTTGCTAAATTGGAAAGCCTTAATCCGGGTTTATCTGCCAAAGACCGTATTGCATTGTCGATGATTGAGACGGCGGAAAAAGATGGACGATTGACAGAAGGAGGCACCGTTATAGAAAGTACATCTGGAAATACAGGTTTTAGTGTTGCTATGATTTGTGCTGTAAAAGGATATTCTTGTGTGTTATTTACTACTGCAAAAATCTCTGATGAAAAACTTATTGCTTTAAAATCATTAGGAGCTAAAGTTGTAGTCTGCCCTACGAACGTTAAGCCCGCTGATCCAAAATCTTACTACTCTCGTGCCCAGTCTTTACACGAAAGCATCGAAAATTCAATTTACCTCAACCAGTATTTCAATCTTGATAATACTGCTGCGCATTATAAGTCAACTGGTCCCGAAATCTGGGAACAGACACAAGGACGCATTACACATTATATAGCAGCCTGTGGTACAGGAGGCACATTATGTGGCACAGGTAAATATTTGAAAGAGCAGAATGAGGATTTGAAGCTTATTGGAGTAGATGCCTATGGTTCTGTTTTGAAAAAATACCATGAGACAGGTGAGTTTGATGAGAATGAAATCTATCCATATAAACTAGAGGCAGTTGGAAAAAATATTATTCCTGATAATGTGAATTTTGATATAGTTGACAAATTTATCAAAATCGAAGATAATATAGCTGCACATCGTGCGCGCGAATTAGCAAAATCAGAAGGTATTTTAGTCGGATATTCTGCTGGTGCAGCTATAGAAGGCGTTTTGCGAATGAAAGAAGAATTGACCAAAGATGATGTTGTTGTTGTCTTATTTAGTGACCACGGCAGCAAATATTTTGGAAAAGTATTTAGTGATGAATGGATGAAAGAGCAAAAATTCATGTAAAAGGAGGCTGTATACGTAAAAAACGCCCCGAAAGTTATTCCTTTCGGGGCGTTTTTTTATGTATTACTTCAATATGACCTTTATTTTCAATCTATTATGTTATTTTTGCGCTGAAGAAATTAATTGGAGTTTGAAAGTTGAGAGTCGGTAGCAAAGCAAGTATAAATTGCCTGCCAACTTCCAACCACCAACTACCAACTATTTTAAACCAAGACACTCAACGCGGCATTAAGTTTTAGGGACTACTGCCAAAAGAAAGATTCAAGATGGATATTTTCGATAAAATGCACAAGTCACTCGGACCAATCGGTGACTGGAAAGAACAGGCTGAAGGTTACTATGTTTTTCCTAAGTTAGAAGGTGAATTAGCGAACCGCATGACTTTCAAAGGTAAAGAAATTGTTTGTTGGTCAATCAACAACTATCTCGGTATGGCAAACCACCCAGAGGTACGTAAGATTGATACAGAAGCTTCTCGCGATTGGGGTTTAGCTTATCCAATGGGCGCGCGTATGATGTCTGGTAACACGACTCAGCACGAAATTTTGGAAGAGCAATTAGCTGAATTCGTACAGAAGCCAAAAGCTATGTTGGTAAACTTTGGTTACCAAGGTATGGCATCTGCTGTATTTGCATTAGTAGACCGTAATGATGTTATCGTATATGATAGCGAAAGTCATGCTTGTATCATTGACGGTGTATGGATGCACCCAGGTAAACGTTTTGTTTTCGGGCATAACGACATAGAGAGTTTAGAAAAGAACCTAGAACGTGCAACAAAGCATGCAGAAAAAACAGGCGGTGGTATCTTAGTTATTTCTGAAGGTGTATTCGGAATGCGTGGAGACCAAGGTAAGTTGCGCGAAATTGTTGCTTTGAAATCTAAGTATAAATTCCGTCTTTTGGTAGATGATGCTCACGGTTTTGGAACATTAGGTGCAACAGGTGCAGGAGCTGGTGAAGAGCAAGGTGTACAAGCAGATATCGACGTTTACTTCTCTACTTTTGCAAAATCAATGGCATCTATCGGTGCATTCTTTGCAGGAGATGAGACAGTGATTGATTACTTACGCTATAATATGCGTTCACAAATGTTTGCGAAATCATTACCAATGCCTTATGTTGTTGGTAATATCAAGCGTTTGGAGATGTTGCGTACGATGCCAGAGTTTAAAGAAAACTTATGGAAAAACGTAAATGCATTACAATCTCAATTGACAGAAGCAGGCTTTGAAATTGGAGACACCAACTCTTGCGTGACGCCAGTTTACTTGAAAGGTGACGTTCCAGAAGCAATGGGTTTGGTACACGATTTACGTGAAAATCACGGTATCTTCTGTTCAATCGTAGTTTACCCAGTTATTCCTAAAGGAATGATTATTCTACGTTTGATCCCAACTGCATCACACACGCAAGCAGATATTGATGATACAATTACTGCATTTAAAGCAGTGAAAGAAAAATTATACAGCGGTGGCTACAAAGTAGAGATGCCTGCTCAATAATAGCTGTTGGTTGACAGTTGACGAGCGTATGTCTCAGTAACTGTGAGCTGATATAGTTTAAGAATTAGGAAAGTGTTGTTCTCTTGCTTGAGAACAGCACTTTTTTTATTCAAGTACTCGGACATAATTATCGAAATAATTATGTCCGAGTACTTGAATAAAAACGTAGAATTATTGTGCTTTTCTATTCGATATAATAATATCTATTTTATCGTCGTTTTCTTAGTCTTTCTGGCATAAAATTGGCTTTCATCAAAATGGAGAGAAAAATAAGACACTAAAAATATTTTTCAAATATTTCTTAATTGTTTTATATTATTAAAAAAATAAATGTTACTTTTGTGATGCACAGTAGGTAAGGTTTGAAATTGTTTTACTATAATTGTAGTACAAACCAAATAATTATTAACCCCTATCATGTAACACTAAGATAATATACTCACCAGTATAAGTGAAATTAGCCTTTCCCGAGGTCTTTATTTATCGAGTATATTTCAAAAATATATTTAGTTTCCGTTTGATTTTATTTTGTTGGTTAGTTTTTGATTTAGAGTCTTTCCCACTATTTTAGGCAGCATATGATTTTCCCGAATCGCTGATTAAAATTTAGACTTTCAAGAATACTTATCATAATTGATGCACTTCCCACCCGCATCAACAAAATATCTTTTTCCCTTTTTGAATATTTCGTTTTTTCCACTGGCTATTTTGGTTCATTCCAAAATAACTAAATCTATTTTGTCACGATTTTCGATACTGATAACGATGAAACTATTTTTAACAGCAATTATTGCTATCCTTTTTACTACAATTAATGCACAAGAGCTAATCTACGTTAAAGCTAACGCGACAGGTGACGGCACTAGCTGGCAGAATGCTGCTGACTTGCAAACGGCATTAGACTTGGCAACTGAAGGCGCTCACTTATGGGTTGCTAAAGGGATGCACTTACCGACTGAGGGAAGTGACCGCAGTGCATCATTTGTTGTGGATAAAGACATTAAAATATATGGAGGTTTTAACGGGAATGAAACTTCAATATCTCAGCGTGATGCACGCATCAATAAGACAATTTTAAGTGGGGAAATCGCAAGTAGCAAAATAGAAGATAATTCATACACTGTAGTAACAATCGAAGGCGCTTCATCAGAAATGGTCTTAGACGGTTTTACAATTACAGCAGGTATGGCTGACGGTTCTACTCTTCCAGGCACAGCTTCTCGTTGTGGCGGCGCTATCTTCAATGACGGACAAAGTCAATCTTCTAACCCAATTATCCGCAACTGCATTTTTCAAGACAATATAGCTCGCGAAGGTGGTGCAGTATACAACTTAGGATTGAATGGCGAAAGTAGCCCGACTTTATCAAACTGTACATTTAACGCAAACCAAGCAGATTTAGACGGCGGTGCTATATACAATAACGCTGCAAATGGTAACAGCAACCCAAAATTAGTTGACTGTACATTCAAAGATAACGTGGCTGGCTACGGTGCAGGCATTTACAGCAATACTAAAGGCGGTGACAGTAAATTAGACTTAAATGGCTGTATCTTTCAAGACAACATGGCATACATGTGGGGTGGAGGTATCTTTGGAAACGAAAAATCAGGTTTTGAGGTAGCAATGGATGATTGTTCATTCGCAAATAACTATCCAACTGACATTAATAAAGAAATTACTGTAGGACATGTTGACACGTCTAAGAGTCGTGGCGCTAAATAAACTACAATATAAGAATAGATTACTTCTCTAAGATTTTAATAAAACTGAATTAGTATACACACAACAAGTTTACGACCAACCAACTATAAGCAAAAAGGTATCTCGATTTTCGGGATGCCTTTTTTTCTTTTTATCAAGCAGAAAGCATCGCTTTTTTCTTGTCATTACGACCAGAGGGAGGAATCTGAGTGTGGCGTTTTTTTACCCAGATTCCTCCCTACGGTCGGAATGACAAAGAATTTCCAAAGGAAATTCTTTGATAAAAAAAGCCGCATCCAAAAGTGAATGCGGCTTCAAATACTACTTACCAACTTAAAGTATGAAGAATAATCTTTGGAGTTTATAGGAGTTTGGTGTTTAATTTTTTACTGGCATATTAGCGATGTCTCTTGCTGTGAAGTTTTGTCCTTTTTCAAAAATATCATGTCCCATAAGAGGAATTTTATAGTTTCCACTTCCTCCACATCCCGTATAGATAACTCCTGATATCATTTCTGTATTAATAATGCTCTCTTTGTCATCTACAATGAGTATATCTTTTATTTTGACGCGACTATATCCAACATAAGAAAAGACTAAATCATACATACCCATTTCTAAATCAATCGTATAATTTCCGTCAAAGTCTGTCTGCACACCAGTAATTAATGCTCTATTTTGATAAACTACGACATCTCCGAATAGAATCGGTTCGCCTGTTTCTTTATCTGTTACTATTCCTGAAATTGAGCCTTGCCCAAGTACATTAAACGAAAGGGTACTGGGTTAATTTGACTGATTTGATTGTCTTTGCCTAAAAAAATGAAGTAATATCAGGAGATAAAATGCCCAAATTGTCAGGGTACGGATTTAGTAAAAAATGGACATAGTGCCAATGGTGCTCAATGTTACCTACTAAGGAATGCGAAAATAATAGATTCAGAATCTGAACTACTTTTTTTTCGCTTATTTTTCACTTGAAAAATGATTATTTGCTCCGACAAACGCCCATTTTTAAGCCAAAACTAAACGAAAAAAATAAGCTGCTCAGATTCTGAATCTATTAATCTCACATTCCTAAGTAGTAAGTCAAACCAATTATGATAAGTTGGCGCGGATAATTTCTCGTCTGTTGCTTTTAAAAAATTATTCCGTAGCTGGGCTATGCAAGAATTTTTAAAAAACAACAGACAAAAAATTCCCTCACGCGAACTTATCACAATTAGCTTGACTTACTACTAAGGTAAGATGAACTTACTTTATTAAGCCAATCTTATCTATATTTGCTGAAGAATCCAAGAGTTATGCTAACTACTGAAATGTTTTAGATGAAAATTATTAAAAGGTGGATATTATGTTTTAGCTTGATTGCCTCATCGGTATTCGGCTGGTCTCAGGAGTCTATACCATTTCGTCATTTGTCTAAAAAGGATGGACTTTCTCAGGCTTCTGTATTTGCGATAGCCCAGGATAAAGAGGGCTTTATGTGGTTTGGTACAAGAGAGGGTTTAAATAGATTTGACGGGTACCGATTTAAAGTCTATAAGAATGAAGATACTCCAAATAGTATTGTCTCCAATGATATTCGCACTCTATTTTTTGACACTCTTAAAAATGAACTTTGGATTGGCTCTTATTCTGGCTTGAGTAAATATCGTCCCAATTCGGATGACTTTTTAAATTTTTGCCACTTGCCTTCTACTAATTCAGGACTTTCGGACAATCGTATTCGCCATATTTTTAGAGATACAAAAGGACGTCTCTGGATAGGAACAGCCAATGGTCTAAACCTATTGGACGAGGTAAATAATACGTTTAAAGTATATTATTTTGAAGATGCATCTTTTAATCTTAATAGTGTCCCAAGTAACGATGTCAAAGCAATCTATGAAGACAAAGAGGGAAGGGTCTGGTTTGGAACTGCGGAAGGACTCTATTTTTTATCGGATAATAGTAGTGATTATACTTTTAAACGGATTGATAAAAAAGTAGAGCAGCAATTCTCGGATATACATCTCAAAAGTGTATTAGGAGATAGTGAAGGTAATTTGTGGATTGGAACTTATGAAGGAGGCGTTAATTATTGGAATACCAAAAACGATAGTGTAACCGTCTATCTAAATAAAAATAACCAGCCCGATGTTTTGAATCATAACAATATTCGCTCATTATGTATTGATGAAAATGATAATCTTTGGGTGGGTACTTTTGAGGGTTTGAATTTTTTGAAAAAAGGAGCAAAAACGTTTAATAAATTTAAAAAAATAGAGTTTGGAAATCAGGGCTTATCTGATAATTCTATCCGATCTTTATTTTTGGATAAGCGGGGTAGTCTTTGGGTGGGCACTTATTATGGTGGCGTTAATTATTCTGATGAAAGTGATAATAACTTCACTAATTTTAGACATAGCCCCGCAGGGAATAGCCTGAGTGGAGATGTGGTTAGTTCTTTTGTTGAAGACAGAAAAGGGAATCTCTGGATAGGAACAGAGGGGGCTGGTTTGAATTTTTATGATAGTGAAAAGAATAAATTTACGAATTATAAAGCTCTACCGAGTGCAAAAAACTCATTGAGTGGTAATAATGTCAAGCAATTATTGTTAGATGAAAGTCAACTTTGGATTGGCACTTTTCAGGCAGGACTTAATCTATTTGACATTCCAACCAATCAATTTTATCATTTTCGTAATGAACCAGACAATCCAAATTCACTTTCCTCTAATAATGTATATGGTCTACACAAAGAGGAGAATAAGCTTTGGATTTTGACCTATGACGGCGGTTTGGATATTTTGGACTTAGACAGCAAGGTATTTTATAATTATAAAAATATACCAGGGCAAGCTAATAGTCTAAGTTCAATATATACCAGAGTTATTTTAGAGACAGCAGATAAGCAACTTTGGATAGGTACAGATAATGGCTTAAATAAAGTAATCAAGGCAGAGTCTGGACTACCCGAAAGCTTTGAAATTTTCTTCCCAAACGAAAAGATTTATAGTTTACAAAAAGATACAAAAGGAAATATCTGGGTAGGAACATTTACTAATGGTCTCTATTGTTTTAATCCTCATGATAACTCTCATTTACATTACAGTGTAGCCGACGGACTGCCAGGGAATATCATATACGGTATTTTAGAAGTCAATTCAAATGAAATATGGATAAGTACGAATAATGGACTTTCAAAATTTAATCCTCTACAAGAAAAGTTTACAAATTATAACTACTCAAATGGGCTGAGGAATTCAGAGTATAACTTTAACGCCTATTATAAAACTCAAGAGGGGGATTTACTTTTTGGCGGTATTAATGGATTTACTCGTTTTAATCCGAGTCTTATTCAACCTAATTTATTTATACCTCCTGTAGTTTTTACGGAGTTAAGAAAAAATAATCGTGTTATCAAAGTAGGAGATGAAGACGGACTATTGGAGAAAAGTATTGATAAGACAGAAGCCATTGTCTTTAATCACAAAGAAGCCAATTTTTCGATAGAATTTGCGGCACTTGATTATCTCAGCCCTGAGAGTAATCGTTATGCATTTATGTTAGATGGCATTGACCAAGAATGGAATTATTCTACGGGTAAAACAGAAGCTACCTATACTATTCAACAAGAAGGAAATTATACTTTTAGAATCAAAGGAGGAAATAGCGACGGGATTTGGAATCCAGTAGAAAGAAACATAAAAATTAAAGTATTGCCGCCACCTTGGAGAAGTATCTGGGCTTATTTGATTTACTTATTGTTAGGTGGAGTTCTAATTTTTGTGTTGGTCAGATTTATTTCTTTACGTCAAAAATTGAAATTTGAACAAATCGCTAAACACCAACTAAAAGAATTAAACGAGATTAAACTTCGCTTCTTTACAGATATTACTCACGAGTTTCGGACGCCTTTGACTTTGATTTTAGGTCCTTTAAAAGATTTAATAAGCACAGAAGAACACTCCGAACCAGTCAAACAGCAACTTGCTTTAATTGAAAAAAATGCGCAAAGACTCTTAAACTTAGTTAATCAAATTCTGACGTTCAGAAAACTGGGTACCAACCATAATCCACTACAGATAGTACACGATAATATTATAGAATTTTTGAAAGAAATCTATCTATCCTTTCAAGAGTCGGCCAATCTTAGAGATATTAACTATCAATTTTTCTCTGACGAAACAACAATCAAAGTATGGTTTGACCAAGACAAGTTGGAGAAGGTTTTTTACAACCTATTATCAAATGCCTTCAAATTTACCCCAGATAAAGGTAACATTTCGATATCAATTTTAGATAAAGAAGATTTTGTCGAGATAAAGGTAAAAGACAATGGGGTAGGTATAGAACCAGCTTATAGAGAGCAAATTTTCAAGAGATTTTATGAGAAATCTAATCAACAACCCTCTATTATTAAAGGTACAGGTATCGGTTTAGCTATTTCTAAGCAAATGGTAGAATTACATAAAGGAAAGATTTTTGTAGAAAACACAAATCCAAAATTATGGGCAGGAGGAGCTACTTTTATCATACAAATACCAAAAGGTAGAGGACACTTCGACCAAGATGTCGTCATCTTAGATATTAAAAAAGAGATTTCATCAGCTTCAGTATTTATTCCCCAAAATAGCCAGACTATCATATCAACACAGGAGGAAAAATCACTTCCAGTAGATGCCCCTAAATTATTAATAGTAGAAGACAACCCCGAAGTAAGAGCTTACATTCAACGGATATTTGTTCGAGAATATAAAATAGTTACTGCTGAAAACGGAAAGCAGGGTATAGAAAAATTAAAAACAGAAATTCCAGACCTAATCATTAGCGATGTAATGATGCCAGAGATGGACGGCATCACTTTTTGTAATAAACTCAAAACAAATGTTGAGACAAGTCATATTCCTATTATACTATTGACTGCCCGTACGGCTGCCATGTTTAAAATAGACGGACTAAAAAATGGAGCAGATGATTATGTAACTAAACCGTTTAATTCAGAAGAATTAAAACTCAGAGTCGCAAATATTATCAAATCTCGACAGGAAGCTAAAGATAAGTTTGCCCGAGTTATTTCCTTTGACCCTAAAGAAATTACAGTTACTTCTGCAGATGAAATATTTTTGGAACAGACCCTCCAGGTTATAGAAGAGAAAATTGATAGTTATGAATTTAATGTAAATCAATTAGCAGAAAGAGTAGCTGTCAGCAGACCACTATTGTTTACAAAATTAAAAGCACTAACTGGACAAACGCCAAATAATTTTATCAAAAGCATCAGGCTTAAACGAGCAGCTCAATTATTAAAGACCAAAAAACTAAATATTTCGGAGGTATCTTATAGAGTAGGCTTCAAAGACCCAAAATATTTTAGAAAATGTTTTAAAGAAAAATTCGAAGTTTCACCATCTGACTTTATGAAAAAGGTAGAATAATTCTGTTTTTTTCATCAAAATCTACATTTTAGACGATTTTACCCCATATTTTAGATTTTTATTTCCTTGTTGTGCTGTAGATTTGCGATCTATCAAACAAAAAAGTACACCAAATAGATGAAGAAAAATATTATTACTTACTTCTTTTTAGTAGCAGCATTAATAACAATGAGTACTGCAAATCTGTATAGTCAGACAGGAGCTATTCGTGGAACCGTTTATGATACAGATGGTGTTACACCTCTAATAGGCGTAAATATTATTTTAGAAAGTAATGCTTCTAAAGGCACAGTATCTGAAGTAGATGGAACTTATATTTTTGATAAATTGCCCGCAGGAAATCACATCTTAGCCTTTTCTTATACTGGTTTTCAGACTTATAAAAAAGAGTTTACCGTCGAAGCAGGCAAAACTATAGTCGCTGATGTTATCCTTGAAATTGCAACTTTTGAAGGAGTCGAAGTAATCGTAACAGCACAGGCTGAAGGTCAAGCTCGTGCCATCAAACAACAACTCAACTCAGAGTCCATCGCTAATATCGTTTCTGCGGCAAGAATTCAAGAATTACCAGATGTCAATGCTGCCGAGGCTATTTCTAGACTACCAGGTATCGCTGTAAATAGAAGCGGAGGAGAAGGACAGAAAGTAGTTATTAGGGGTATGTCTCCTAAATTTGCTGCAATATCTGTTAACGGAATTAGACTACCTTCTAATTCGGGTACAGACCGGTCAGTTGATTTATCTCTGATTTCTCCAGAATTATTAGACGGAATCGAGGTCTTTAAATCTCCTCTACCTGATATGGATGCGGAAGCAGTAGGAGGTACAGTTAATCTAAAACTGCGCAAAGCTCCAAAACAATTTAACTTCACAGTAAAGGGATTGGGAGGACTAAACGAACTCAATAATGACTTTCGTGATTATAAAGGAGTCATGCAAGTGAGCAAGCGTATTTTTAATGACAAACTTGGAGTCGTCGCTCAAGGAAGTATTGAGCGTTTTAATCGTGGAGGAGATTTCTCAACCAATACATGGAGACAAGGAGCAACGGACTCTACAGGCGTAACAGAAATATTTGGAAATACACTCCGTCTAGAAGATGCACGCGAAATCAGAAAACGACAAAATGCAAGTTTGGCTTTAGATTATGAGTTAGGAAATAATGTGTTTTCATTCTTTGGATTATATAGTGGAACCTCTCGAGATAGACTCTCTATGCAAGAAAACTATCTGCCCAACGAACCTGCGATTACTTTTGTAGGCTCTGATATAGAAAATGAGTTGCGACTAAGCTCCTTTATGTTACAAGCCGAACACTTAATAGGTAAATCTACATTTGATTGGGCTGTGGCAACAAGTGAGTCAGTAGGAGAGACACCATATAATTTTCAAATGTTATTCGAAAATAACAGTCAGGTTTTTGACTCTGCATTAAACTCAGACAGTAATCCTCAAAATTATTACGACTCAGCTACCCCTGATTTAGAAAATACATATTTGCGTACCGCAAATCACCGAACATCTCTTACACGCGAACGAACGAATACTATTGCACTTAACTATAAATTGCCTTTTACACTTGGTGAAAAAATAAAAGGTTATTTTAAGACAGGAGCTAAATATATCTCTATTGAACGCAGTAGAGACGAAAATCAATTATCCGAAGACTTTTACTATCTAGGAGGACAAATTGGTCGTGATGCTATTGATGCATCTTCTCAGGACTTAATATTTTTACCAGGAAGTAGCGATTTGATTAGCATCTTAAGCTTTACAGAAGATGAAAATAATCTTGATTTCATTAATGATGATAATGAAAATATTGGATTAAAAGCCAGTTTAGATGAAGATGCAATGCGTACTTGGTACGAAGACCAGCAAGCTCAAAACCTTTTAAATGAAAATCGCGAAGTTATCGTTAATAGATATGGCGTGAATGAAACGGTGACCTCTGGTTATGCAATGGCAAAATTTGAGTTTGGGAAAAAGTTTTCTATTATTCCTGGTGTTCGATATGAATACTCTGACAATGAATATCGATCTGGTATTTCTACCCTCAACGGTCGTTATGGAGTAAATGGAACCTTTGTAGATACAACCACTACTCAAACTTATGGAGAAGTATTACCACACTTACATTTGAAGTATCAAGTTTTAGACTGGTTAGATATACGCGCTTCTTATGCAACGACTTTGGCAAGACCTGATTTTAACTTTGTCACGCCTCGTAGTCAAATTAATGATAATAGTCTTTTTATTATTTCTGGTAATCCAGAGTTAAAGCACGCAAAAGCAAATAATATAGATCTTTTCTTCTCTGCTTATAAAAGTAAGTTTGGATTGTTATCCGCAGGAGTATTTTATAAATCTATTGATAACATATTTTACCCTTGGCGCACAAATCTTTTTGACCAAGAAACTGCTGATGAATTTGGCTGGTCAGAGTATAAGGGATATGAACTAAGGTCATACATCAATTCGGGACAATCAACAGTAAGAGGATTTGAAGTTGATTTTCAAACCAACTTAAGATTTTTACCAGAGGCATTTCATGGATTTGTTGTAAACATAAATTACGCTCGATTATATTCTCAGACGGAGTCATTCTTTTTAACTTCAGAAACAAGATTAATAATTCCTGTTCCGCCAGTGTTTGAAACAATATTTACGAATAATGTCAGAGAGGTACCATTACCAAGTCAGGCCCCTCACGTTTTAAATCTTTCTTTAGGATTTGACCATAAGAAATTTTCTTCTCGTATCTCAGGAACATTCCAAGGTACACAGGTAAATGGATATTCATCAAATAAAGATTTTGATACTTTCACTTTGAAGTTTTGGCGCTGGGATGCTTCCGTAAAACAAAGATTCGGTAAGAATTGGAGTGCATTTTTGAATATCAATAATTTTACTAATCAACGAGATGTAACTTTTACACGGACGGAACAATTTATAAACACCGTGGAGACTTATGGAATTACGGGAACTATAGGTTTACAATACCAAATAAAATAACATAAAGTTTACAAGAAGTAGATTTGCTTCTAGCGACTTAATACCGTGTAACAAAAGTTTATTAATTACATTAAAAATAAGTTTTACAACTTACAGGAAATTAACTAAATGTCTTATGATTAGAACGTATCAATTGTATTACGTTCATCATGTATTACGATTTTTTATCAAAATACTTGGGGGATTTAGAATTAATTGAAACCATAAAAAAGCATTGAATCCCTTATTTTTTGATATGCTTGATGAAGGTCAAATAATATTGAAAATATATCAGGATTATCTTTAAATCAATAATTGCGTCTGACTACTTATATAAAAATAAGTTAGCAAAAGCTCTTTTTCAAGGACATTCATGATTCTAAAGGAAAGCTTATTTTCTGAGAGAATTTAGTAATTGTTTTTTTCACTCCTATACACTTTTTTATAAATCGTTGAAAACGTTGAGATTATGA
>CAZQTE010000092.1:0-15873 GCA_964595615.1 uncultured Saprospiraceae bacterium | reverse complement strand
CATTTAAATCTCCTATAATCTCTCTGTCTCTCCGCCTTTGCGGTAAAAGCTAAAAATAAACAATATCCAAGCACAAACAGACATCTGCTACGTCATCGCACATGGTTTTGCGGCGCGTATGCTCCTTCAAACGGGCTTAATCAATCAGCTCTTAGAACAGGGTAAGACGATTGCCATTATAGCTCCGGATATTCAGGATGCTAACTTAGTTGCTCTTAATTCTCATCCTCAAGTTTCACTTTATGAAGCTACCGCAGACACCAATATTTGGAGCGATGATTATTTATTCAAACGCAAATATTTTTTAGAGGATATTAAGTCTAATCCAGCTCTCTGGGAAAAACACATTCAAGCAACACGTTACAATACTTCCAAGCATCCGTGGCGACTTATTCGACCTTTTTTGTATGGTGGAATTTATCGTTTGAATAAGGTTTTTCCAAGTATCGGTCAGCGATTTGCAGCGCGAGAAAGCGAAAATTTACGCTCCGCAGAAATGTCTGATTTGATAGAAAAAATCAATCCCAAATTGGTGATTTCTACATATCCTGTGGCATTTTTAGAGGCAAAAGTATTGTATGCCGCTAAGCAAAAAAACATCAGAACCTGTATTCATCTTTTGAGTTGGGATAATATTACGAGTAAAGGTAAATTTCCCGTTTCAGCTGATTATTACATCGTTTGGGGTCAGATTATGCGGGAGGAATTGCAAGAATATTATGGAACTTCAGAGGAACGGATTTATACCTGTGGCGTGCCGCATTTTGACAATCATATCCGAGTGAAAAATGCACCTAATTATGAAGAATTACTGGTTGAACTGGGGCTAAATCCTGGCTTACCTTATATTTTTGTGGCGATGTCTTCTCCTTACTTTGCACCAGGTGAAATTGATATTGTAGAACGCTTAGCAGAAGAAGTAAAAGACAATGTATTTGGAGAAAAAATGCAGCTTATTGTGCGACCACATCCACAAAATGTATCTGGATTTTTAGCTGATAAATCTTGGCTTCCACGGCTCAAAAAGCTTAAAGATACAAGAATTGCTGTTGATTTTCCTCAATTGAATAAGAGTAAATTGCGCTGGAGTATGCAGCAACGCGACATGGATAAATTGTCCAATTTATTGGTCGGCTGCACGGTCTGTTTAAATTCAGGTTCGACTGTCTCTATTGACGCACTCATGGTTGGTAAACCGTCAATTTTAACCTCTTTTGACGGAGATAAAAAACTATCTTATTGGAAATCTGCCCGTCGTTTGATTGATTACACGCATTTGCGTAAATTTATCGATATTGGTGGCGCGGTTCCTGTATTTTCGCAGGAAGATTTAAGAGATAAAATCAAGGCATACACACAAAATGCTAACTTAGACGCGGAAAAAAGAAACCAAGCTTTGCAAGCTCAATGTTTTTCAGACGACGGGCGGAGTACAGAACGCGTAGTGGAGACTGTTTTAGAAATATCAGCCTTCTCTGAGGAAGCATCTAAGTAACGACAATTTGAAAAAAAAATACGTCTATATTCTTTCACAACGCTACTCTGGTAGTACACTTTTAAGTTTCCTTTTGGGGACACATCCAGATATTGCAACGATAGGAGAAAGGCGCAAATTTTATAATAAATCATTGCGTCCCAAAGCCAATGAAAATCAGGATTGTTCTTGTGGTGAAAAATTTGTTGATTGTACATTTTGGACAGCGATAAAAGAGCGCGTGATGAAACGTGTTTCATCCAAAGAATTGATGACAAATACGACAGAATTTTACTTTTTTAATAGCAAATACATAAATCATTTAGCAACGAAAGTCTATCAATTTTTCTTGTTAAATAATTTCCTCAGATTGATGCAGCCTTTTTCCAAAACAATGAAAAGACTGCTTGATTTTAATCAGGTTCTGGTAGAAGAAACCCTAAATCTAACAGGAAAGACTGCCTTTTTAGACTCTTCAAAAATTATAGACCACGCACTTTATCTATCTCAAATTAAGGACTTTGACTTTTATGTCATTTGGCTATCTCGTGACCCGCGTGCTCAGGTTTTTTCTGCTCTAAAATATAACAATTGGACAATTAAAGAGGCTGCACGAAAATGGCGAGATGAAATGAATAAAAATATTCGGATTTTAGATAAAAACCGGATGAATTACACTCATCTAAGCTATGAAAAATTATGTCAAAATCCCGAAGAAGAAATGCGCCGTATTTTAGAGTTTTGCGGTCTGGACACAAACACATTTTCGATTGATTTTCGTCAAAGAACACAGCACATAATGGGCAATGATAAAATGAGATTAGGGGAAGATAGTAAAATTGAGGAGCGAAAGGATTGGCAAGAAAACTTATCAAGAATGGATGTGTCTATGATAGAAAAAATAACAGCAAGTTACCAAAAATATTACGCCAATTGAGCCCTATTCGCGTAAATATCGACCATGTAATCTATATTTTACTTTGCGGTTTTGCTTTTTTTATTCCTCTATCTGAGATTTTAGACGTTTTCTTTAATATTCGGACGGTCTTAAAACCATTTCGGGTATTTTTAATTTTAGCTATCGTGCTTTATGGGATAAAAATATTGAGTCATGGTTTTCGACCTAAAAATTATATTGATGACATCCCCTTTTATTTAGTTTTCATTTATGGTTTTCTCATTTCATTATTGCAAATGATGAAACCAGGTTTTTCGATGAAACTATTCAATAATGACACCTTTCAAATAAGTCTTTACTTGTTAGGGTATTTTATCATAAAAAATATCAATATCAGTCAAAAACAGAGGACAAATGTTCTTTGGGCATTGATAATCGGTATTCTAATCAACTGCTTTTATCTTTTTAACTCGTTTTATTTTTTGGGAAATTATGCTCGCGAGGGTGGATTCATGGACAATCCTAATCAAGTTGCCTTGAGTATTGTTCTTGCGATTGCCTTTCTTATTTATCGCATTTCTGTTTCTGAAAAACGATTTTTTAGATTAACTTATATTGGTTTAATTTTCTTTTTACTCTTCGTTTTTCCTGTAACTGGTAGTCGAACAGGTTTAGCAATCTTACTTTTAGTCAGTATCCTTATATTTATTTTTGCGTCTTACAGAGCTAAATTTATCACCTTATTAGCAGCTATAGGCTTGCTGTTCTTCTTCTTCACTCAAAACTTAGAAAATTTTAATGTTGGTGCTTCCTTCGTCTTAACCAACCGAGTCATCAAAAAACAAAACGAAGAAGAAAAGGATGTTCGTTTTCTCCTTTGGGATGGTGCCTTAAAAACAGCAGCAGATAATTATTTTTTGGGTGTCGGTATTGGTCAATTCAAAGCACAATTTTCTCGTATTTTTCAGACGACCTATCATAAAACTATTCTTGAAGTTGTCAATCGACGTGCTTATTTATCTGCACATAGTGATTATATTGGACTAATTACCATTTATGGAATTGTCGGTTTGCTTTTATACATCTTCTATTTATTTAGAAATACCCTCAACATTCTACGCAATATCCGTTTTGCTCCTAACTATAGAGAACAACGCTTTTATCAATATTGCTTAATGGTTTTAGCTTGTTTAGCCGCTTTTGGCTTGACTGCTGAAAATTTTATTAGTCCTATTTATTGGTTGTTGTTGGCGATTTGTACTTCAAGTTTTATTCCTGCTTTAAAATCCAAAATGAAGGTTTAGTGCGTAAGTATCCCGTAAGGGAATTCTCCTCTTATTACAAAAAATATTTATCTACAATGAAGAAATTATTGGTTACAGGTTCCTCTGGATTAATTGGCTCAGAAGTCGTGCGCCATTTTGCACAACACGGCTGGAAAATCTATGGAATCGACAATAATATGCGCGCTGATTTTTTTGGAGCAAAAGGAGATACCCGTTGGTCGCAGAAGCAGTTAGAGACGGACTTCTCTAATTTTGAACATGTCGAATTAGACATGCGTGACCGTACAAATGTTTTGGAATTACTAAAGAAAATACGTCCAGATTATATTTGTCACACAGCAGCACAACCAAGCCATGATTTAGCTGCATCGCGCCCTTTTGATGATTTTGATGTCAATGCAGTGGGTACTTTAAATCTTTTAGAAGCAGCTCGTCAATTTTGTCCAGAATCACCCTTTGTACACATGAGTACAAATAAGGTGTACGGCGACGGACCTAATAATTTAAATCTTGCAGAGCTTGATAAACGCTGGGATTATGCAGATAAGGAATACTATAATGGCATCAAAGAATCATTTAGCATCGACCAGTCAAAGCACTCTCTATTTGGAGCATCAAAAGTTGCTGCAGATGTAATGGTGCAAGAATATGGTCGCTATTTCAATATGCCAACTTGTGCTTTGCGTGGTGGTTGTCTGACTGGTCCCAATCATTCTGGAGTAGAATTACATGGATTTTTGAGTTATTTGATAAAAGTTAATATCACCGAAGAGGAATACACTATCTTTGGCTATCAAGGCAAACAAGTGCGCGACAATATTCACTCTTATGATGTCGCTAAATTCATCGAAAACTTCTTTAATGCTCCGCGAGTAGGAGAGGTTTACAACATTGGTGGTGGACGAAATAATTCGACTTCTATTCTTGAAGCATTTGATAGGGTAGCAGGCATCACAGGTAAGAAAATGCGTTATAAATATTCAAAAGATAATCGCATTGGAGACCATATTTGTTATATTTCAGACTTATCAAAAATAAAAAGTCACTACCCCAATTGGGACATTACCAAAGACTTGCAAACTACCTTTGAGGAAATAGTAGAAAGCTGGGAAAGACGTCTACAAAGGGCAAAAGCATCAACAAAAACATTGCATCCTGCATGAAAATACTTTTAGTCAGTTGGAGCATTTTACCTCAATCTGGTGGCACGAGTGTCATTGTTGAAAACTTAGCAAAGAATTTTTCTAAAGACGAAATGATTGTTTTAGGAGCAAAAACGATGTTCCAAAAAAACGACATCAAACGCAGTTCACAACAAGCACAATTCCTTTATTTCTTTTCAGAAATGTATCTCTTTGGACGTGGTTATCGCTATTTTATTTGGTTTAGAAAATGGCGTTTTCAGCCATTAGTACGCTACATCAAAAAGTTGATACAAGAGGAGTCAATAAAACATGTTATCGGGGTATATCCCAACCCGTTCTACTGTTTGGCAGCTTGTCAGGCGGCGAAAGAGTTGAAAATACCCTTTAGCTCTTATTTTCACAATACTTATACTGAAAATGTAGCCATCACTGACCCGAAAGCGGAAGAAATTCAAGCCGAAATATTCGATTATTCGACCAATATTTTTGTGATGTCTAAAGGAATGCAACGCTTTTATGAAAATAAGTACCAATTGGATAAGTTCATTCCATTGGTTCATACTTTTGATAAATATCCTGACAAAAAGCAATTAACGGGCATTCCCAAAACCGATAAAAAGCACTACAAGTTGGTCGCCATTGGTAATTTTAATGAGTCTAATCTGGATGCAACCAAACGACTTTTGCGTGCGATAAAGGGCAATCCTAAGTATAGTTTAAGTGTTTATACCCACGTTCCTAAAATGCTTTTGCAGCAGCGCGGTTTAGATACCTCTCTTTTTGAGCATAAGGGTTCTGTTGCGCCAGAGGAAATTCATTCAGCACTTCAAGATTACGACATCTGTGTTCTAACTCACGGATTTACAGGAGGTTATGGTGAGATAGAATACAAAACTATTTTCCCCACTCGAACGATTCCTTTTCTTCTTTCTGGCAAGCCTATCTTCGCGCATTCTCCCAAAGGTTCTTTTTTGAATGATTTCATCTCAGAGAATAAATGTGCGGCTTTAGTTGATGAAGCAGAGGAAAAATCTATTATCCAACAATTAGATAACTTGTGTGCAGATGAAAATTTGCAACAGTCCTTAGTTAAGGCAGCACAAAAAACGAGCGAGCAGTTTTATGGGGTGAATGTGGCGGATTTTTTGAAAGAGAAGTTGAGAAAATGAAACTAATCTACAAAAGTACATTCTACAAAATTTTAAGTGTCATTCGATACTTCGTCGCCCGCCTATTTCATCTCCAAAAATTCAGATGTGGTCAAATCTCTATGCTCGGAGAACGTTGCGGTATTCACATTTTCAAAAATGCTCATATTCATTGTGCAGGACGTATCATCGTGAATGACGATGTTCTTTTATTTTCCAAAGGAAGACTCAATGTCGGTACTCAATTCGGCATCAATTCTTACAGTAGGATAGTCGCACACGAAGAAATAAATATAGGAGATAATGTAACTATTGGACAATTTGTCAGCATTCTCGACCACGACCATAAATATGATTTTAATGGCAAAAATCTTGAATTAGACGGCTATACAACTGCTCCAATCAACATCGGCAACAATGTCTGGATAGCTGATAAATGCACTATACTAAAAGGTGTGAATATTGGAAATAATGTAGTCATCGGAGCAAATACTTTAGTGAATAAAGATGTTCCTGACAATGTAGTTTTCGCGGGTAATCCTGGGCGCATTTTAAAACACTTAGTAACGGTAAAAAAATAACTCCGCCATTTAGACAGGTCAAATTTCCTTTATTTTTCACTTGAAATCAGTCCCCGACCTTCGGCACGGGGCAGGCAGCGTATCAACAATTATCCTTCTTTCAAGCCAAAACTAAAGAAAATTATACTCTGTCTAACTTGTCGGACTTATTCTTTCACCGTTACTTAAACAAATAAGTTAGCTCTTCCATGTGTGGAATCACGGGTATCATTTCCTTCAATAACGGACTTTCAATAGCACAGCGCAATGACTATGTTACTGCGATGAACACTGCGATTCTCCACCGAGGTCCCGATGAAAGTGGCGATTTTCACAATGATTACTGTAGTTTGGCGATGCGCCGGTTGTCTATTATTGACCTGTCTTCTGGGCAACAACCGATTTTTAATGAAACTGGAAAAATCGGCGTATTTTTCAATGGAGAGATTTATAATTATCCCGAATTACGAAAAGAATTAAGCAAAAAAGGACATCAATTTAAGACCAATTCCGATACAGAGGTCTTGGTGCATTTATATGAAGAATATGGCACTAAAATGTTGCCTTTATTACGAGGAATGTTCGCTTTCTGTCTTTTTGATAAAGAAAAAAACACATATCTCATAGCCCGTGACCGCTTTGGTGAAAAACCTCTTTTTTACCATTTCGCTGAGCAAATCTTTAGCTTTTCAAGTGAAATCAAATCACTTTTAGAAAATAAAAATATTCCGCGTCAACTCAATCAGGCAGCCTTGCCTTATTACTTTCGGACTTCGCTTTTGCCGGAACCCATGACGCTTTTTAAAGATATTTTTTGTCTGCCTGCGGGGCATTTTATTGAAATTGATAAAAATGGAATTTCAGTTCAAAAATACTTTGCAATTGAATATAATATTGACCAAAATATAAAAACAGAAGAAGATGCAGAAGCATTTATTCGCCCAATATTAGAGCAAGCAATAAAACGACAAACAATTAGTGATGTTCCGATTGGCGCATTTTTGTCTGGAGGAATTGACTCTAGTACTATCGTTGCGTTATTGCAAAAAAACGCCTCAAAGCCAATTAAAACTTTCACCGCTAAATTTGCAGAGTCAGCCTTTGATGAAAGTACAATTGCAAAAAAAGTCGCAGAATACTGTGGGACAGAACACCACGAACTGGTGATACCCAACTATGATTTCACGGAAGATATTTTTTGGACAATTATAGACCATGTCGGACAGCCATTTCGAGATAGCTCGGCGATACCATCTTTTTTGTTGACAAAAGAGATACGAAAACACGTCAAAGTAGCATTGTCGGGTGACGGCGGCGATGAGTTATTTGGCGGTTATGATATTTTTCAATGGTACCAAAAAATTGGCTCGATTCGCCAAATCCCGCGTCCGATACGGCAATTAGGCAATTTTGGTTTGGGACTCGTTCAGCAATTACCAGGCATTGGAACACATGAAAAAATCAGACAAGTAAAACGCGGCATTTCTACTTCATTGGAAGATTTAGACGACATTCCGATTGCCTTAAATGCATTTTTCTCCTCTTCAGAAATCCAAAGATTACTGAAAAATGAAGCAAATACAGATTTCTCTGCCTTAAAAAATTATCCTGCCAAAATCCGTCAAGCTTCTTCCTTACGTAAGATTATGTATTACCGGACGCAGCACACTTTACCTGCAAATATGCTGATTAAAATTGACCGGATGAGCATGGCAAATTCATTGGAAGTTCGTGCACCATTTTTAGACCCCGATTTGTTTGACGCAGCAGCGCGACTACCTGATAAATTTTTGATTAAAAATGGAAAAGGGAAGCATATTATTCGCCAAATAATGGAAAAAGAGCTGCCAAAAGAAGTATTCAATCATCCAAAATCGGGCTTTAGTATTCCTTTACATAAATATCAAAATAAAGCATTCAAGAACTTAGCAAAGCGACTATTATTCGAAGAAAATCCTTTGCCTAATTTATTCAATACCAGTTATTTAGAAGAAATATATCAAGTGGGAATAGGGGAGCGCAAAAGTCAGAAAAGTATATTTCAGAGTTCGCATCATTTATGGATGATGATGCAATTATTGGGTTGGGCGAAGAGATTTGAAATTCAAATATGAAAGAGAAAAATAAAGACATACGATTTCTTATTATTGGTCCAATGTTGTCACCTGACGGTAGTAATCTGGGAGGGGCGACTATTTCTCTCGATTATCTGATTGAGTTTATTCGGAGAAAAAATATTTCGTATGAATTAATCAATACACAGCACTTTAAATCTTCCTTAGGTAAGCTTTTTAATGCTTTTTATGTGTTTTATATTTTTCTACTAAAAATTCGAAAAACAGATATCGTTTTCATTAATGTATCTCAATTTGGAACAAAGACAATTTCCCCTATCCTTTATTTATTGACACGATTATTTGGTAAAAAGTTTGTCTTTCGTCCATTTGGTGGCGCCATGCGAGACCATTATGAGAAATACAATTCTTGGCAGAGAAGATTATTTGAAAATACACTTTTACAAGCTGATATTTTTTACCTACAAACAAGAGATATTGTAGAGTATTTTAGTCCCAAAGGAAAAAATATCCAACAGTTAACAACCTCTCGCTATACGCCTCCAGATTCCTATTTACGTCCAAATCGACCTTTTCAAAAAAAGTTTGTATTCTTAGGACACATCAACGAAGACAAGGGCTTGGATTATCTTTTAGAAGCTTTTTCAAGATTAGATGACTCTTATTCTTTGCATATTTATGGTTCCATTCATGACGACAAGTACCGTTCTATTTTTGAACAGACTAATGTTTATCAAGGAGCGTTGAGTAAAGAGAAAATGATGCCTAAACTAAAGGATTATGACGTATTAATTCTGCCAACTTTTTATCGTGGGGAGGGACACCCGGGAGCTATTATTGAAGCCTATTCTGTAGGTTTACCTGTGATTACGACTGATTGGCGTGCTATTCCAGAGGTAATTGAAGAAGGTAAAACGGGTCTAGTTATTCCAATAAAGTCAACAAATGCATTGATAAAGGCAGTAGAGATTTTTGACGAAAATAATTACCCATTATATTCCAAAAATGCCTTAGAGCATTTTCAAAATAACTTTAATGCAGAGATTGTTAATCAAAAAGTCATTCAGAAAATATCAGACTTACTGCAATGAATTTAATCAAATTACATAGAGTAGGGGCAAGCCTATATCGTCGTAAAATTCCCATTTTGCCGACCCTTATTCGCTATTTAATTTTTCTAATCTACAACAGCGATGTCCCCTCATCTGTAGTGATTGGCAAAGGAACTGTATTTGGTCATACAGGTATCGGCGTGGTCATACATCCTCGTGTGGTAATAGGGGAGGACTGTATTATCGGGCAAGGAATTACGATTGGCGGTCGTTCGCGTGCTTACGAAGTCCCAGTTATTGGCGACAAGGTCTATATCGGTGCGGGCGCACGTGTTTTAGGTCCGATAACAGTTGAAAGTAATGTCATTATTGGTCCAAATGCGGTGGTAATTAAGGATGTAAAAGCAAATACTATCGTAGGCGGAATTCCTGCAAAAGTATTGAAAGAAAATATTGACTTTGAAGATTATGTCTAAGAGCTTTTTTATCACAGGTGTACAACGGTCTGGGACGACTTTACTTTCGGTGCTTTTGAGCAATCATCCTGAGGTAGAAATTGATGGTTTTGCAACAGCCTTTCGTCTGATTAGCTGTTTTAAAAATTATGAAAAAGTATTACCACTTAATTTTTTAGAAGATGAAAATGAGGTTTTAAAGTGGAAAATAGAAAAAGATTACAAAGGACGTTTAGCCGATTTTTTAGATTATGAAAATCTGGAAAAATACGATAGTGTAAAGGACTTAATTGAAGCATCGATTAGGCATCGATTGGAAAAAAAGAAAAAGATTATTTGGGGAGATAAATCACCCAATTTGCAGCACTATACGGCGGAGATATTAGAACTTATTCCCGAGGCAAAATTCATACACATCATACGAGACGGACGTGCGACTGCCTACAGTCATGCAAGTCGGGCACACAAGAATATTTTAATCGCCGCCCAAGAGTGGGTCAAAGGAAATACGGCTGCCTTCGTCAATCAACAAATCTTGGGTAACAAGCAACATCTGACAATAAAATATGAGAATTTATTAGCCTTTCCAGAGGAGACAGCTCGAAAAATTTGCAGCTTTTTAGAATTAGAATTTCATACCTCCATGCTTGAGATGTCAAATGGAGACGAGGAAAAAAGTTATGTAAAATCCACTTTTGATACTTCAAAAATAAATGCATTTAAAACTCAAATCCCTTCAGAGACTTTACAGAAAATAGAAAATATACAGGCTCCTTTACTGCAAAAAATGGGCTACGATATTATTCATCCAGAAACTCTAAAAACAGCGAAACCATTAGGTGTTTTTAAGTGGATTTGGCTGCATCAAAAAGATAGTTTTAAAATGTTATTTCGGTCGAAAAGAATGGGGATGATAAATCGTAAAAATGTAGAAATTCCAATTTCATTTCGCAATCGTTGGTCAAAATTTGTGCTGAATCTTGCGCATGATTTTTTGCCAAAAGAGATTTACTTTAACTTACTCGACAAAGTAAATAATAAGCATAAAAGATTTAGGTAAAAAAATCCATTGTGAGTGAAATCTACGTAACTATTATCGAACATTTGTTAGAATTACGTACACACTCTTTAGATAATCAAAACTTGAATGAACATCCTTTTCCTTACAGACAATTTTCCGCCTGAAAGTAATGCCCCCGCTAATCGGACTTATGAGCATTGTCTGGAATGGATAAATAAAGGAGCGAAAGTGACAGTTATTACTTGTGCCCCTAATTTTCCAAAAGGAAAAATCTTTGCTGGATATAAGAATAAACTGTATCAGACAGAAGAAATGAATGGTATTAAAGTCATTCGAGTGTGGTCATATATGTCTGGAAATGCGGGAGTACTTAGAAGGACTTTAGATTATATCAGTTTTGGACTAATGGCGTTTTTTGTGTCTTTATTTGTTAAAACGGATATTTTAATCGCAACCACACCTCAATTCTTTACCGCTTTTTTCGGATACTTAGCAGCCTTTTTTAAGCGAAAACCTTGGATAATGGAGGTGAGAGATTTATGGCCTGAGTCCATAAAAGCTGTTGATGCAATTAAGCAAAATAAGGTTATTGATTTTTTAGAAAAAATAGAGTTGTTCCTTTATCGGCGCGCGACTCGCATTGTCGTAGTAACCGATTCTTTTAAAGAAAATATTAGCAGCAGAGGTATTTCGAAAGGTAAAATTGATGTGGTAAAAAATGGGGTTATCTTGAAACAGTATCCTATTTTACCAAAGTCAGAAAGCCTGTTAAAGCAACATAATTTAGAAAATAAGTTTATTGTAGGCTATATGGGGACGCATGGTTTAGCGCATAAGTTGGATTTTATTTTAGAATGTGCAACTTTGGTTAAAGACCCTGATATACATTTTGTTTTTGTTGGAAATGGTGCTAAGCGCGAAGAACTTTTGAAGCAAAAAAAGAGATTACATCTCGACAATGTTTCTTTATTACCTTCTGTCACAAAGTTAGAAACCAAAGAATTTATCAGCATTTTTGATGTCTCTCTGGTTAATTTACGAAAAAATAAAACCTTCAAAACGGTTATCCCTTCTAAGATTTTTGAGAATGCCGCGATGGGAAAACCTATTTTGTTAGGATTAGAAGGCGAAAGCAAACAAATCATAAACCATTTTGAAGCAGGGATTTGCTTCGAACCAGAAAATAAATTTGATTTCATAAATAAGTTACTAGCTTTAAAGGAAGATAAAAAAGCAATTGCACTTTATCGAGATGGCGCGCTAAAAATGGCTCAAGCATTTAATCGCAGTTCATTTGCCATTCAAATGTTGACTATTATTAAAAAAGTGGTTTTTGGTTCTTCAAGTTTAATTGCCATAAATCCTAAATATCAGAAAAAAAATTAGACCGATTTTACCTTTATACCCGTATTTTAAACAAAAGAAGCTGTTCTTTTGTCTGTAAAATTAAATTCTTACTCTTTATTTGTCTTTCATCTTAGTTTTTTTTTACATTTACCATGATAAAAGCTAAAATGCTACATAAAGCTGTCCTAAAAAATGGCTATTTTGTAATGACATCTAAGCACCGAGTTGTCCTGTCGCAAGGAAAATTCCAATGAGATTTTAATCACAACAGACGGTAAAAATATGTCTAATTCAAGTCAAGAAAAACACACGCGAGAACAAGAAATAGTCTCACTTTTGCATTTACAAGACAGTAAAGGCTTAGTTCTACTCTATGAACATTATTCCTCAGCCTTGTATCATATAGTTTTGCGTATAGTCCGAAGAGAAGAAGTGGCACAGGAAGTATTGCAAGATGTTTTCGTGAAAATTTGGAGTCAATCTAAATCTTATGATGTTGGTAAAGGAAAACTTTTTACTTGGATGTCGCGTATAGCTAAAAATGCAGCGATAGATAAAACAAGAAGTAAAAATTATAAAGCAACAAATAGAACCGACAGTATAGAAAACTTCGTAGGTGATAGTATAGATTTTAGCAATAATATTAATTTAAAAGATTCAGGTCTCAGAAAGGTAGTCAGCCAATTAGACACTAAATATCATGAAATAATTGACTATCTCTATTTTAAAGATTTCACTCAAAGCGAAACAAGCGAAGCACTCGGTATTCCTCTTGGTACGGTTAAATCCCGTTCTCGATTGGCATTGAAAGCCTTACGTCAGCTTTTGCAAAATGAACAGTTTTTGCTTCCACTTTTTGCTCTTTCAATGGGGCTGTAGTAGAAATAACGACTCTTTCTTTATCAAAAAAAAGAAATCTTGGAAACAACAAAATACATAGAATCAGGCATATTAGAGCTTTACGTCTTTGGGAAACTCTCAGCGAGCGAAGAGAAAGAGGTATTAGAAAACGCAGCTCAGTATCCTGAAATAAAAGCAGAGCTAACACGTATTGAAATTACCTTTGAGCAATATGCTATGTCGAGAGGAATTACTCCTCCAGCAGGAACTTTAACAAATATACTACGTGAAACGGGCATAAGTTCTTCAATACCAAACTCTAAATCTACTCCAGCGGAAGCAAATACTGGCTCTAACTTATTAAATTATTTACTTGCAGCACTAACTGCAGTTTCCTTACTAGGTGCTTATTATTTTCATGGACAAGCAAACGATAAAAATAATAAAATAACAAGCAAAACAGAAGAACTTGCACAGTTAAAAACGGATTGCGATAAAGTAAAAAGTGTAAATTCTCAACTTCAAGAAAAAATCAACATTATCAGCAATGTTAATAACAAAGATATAATCATGGGGGCAACGGGCAAGTACGAAAATACTCCTGCAGTTGCTTCTGTTTATTATAATACAAATGACCAAGTCGCCTGGCTAGATGTAAAAACGTTACCAGCTCCTCCCACAGGAAAACAATATCAATTGTGGGCTATTGTAGATGGTAAACCTGTAGATATGGGAGTATTTGACTTGACAATAGATAAAGATACAACTTTACAAACGGTTCCGTATATTGCTGAAGCACAGGCATTTGCAGTAACGATAGAAGATGCAGGTGGTGTAGAAAATCCTACTTTAGAAGAAATGATTGTTGTTGGAACAGTAGGATAATAATGAATTTGTAGTTGACTCTAAAAAAGGCTATCCAGTTTGGATAGCCTTTTTTAGGCCTTGTATAAAAATTAATTTATGTCGGAGTTTAAAAACGAACAAATATCATCTAAATCCTTTCTAATATAAAGCTTCACTCTTCTAAATCAAGTAAATGCAATACTTCTCTGTCCAACGCTTAGCCTATTTAGCGATTTTATTAACTCTTCTTACATATATTTTTCATATTGGTATAAATATTTTACAACCACTAGCTTTTGCAGGACTATTTATGTTGATATCCTTACCGGTAGTTAATTGGTATGAGAAAAAACTTTCTACTATTCCGTCTATTGTATTAAGTTTTATAACGATTTTGGTCCCCATATTTGTTGTTTTCATCGTACTTTCTCAATATTTACTAAGTGTAGTAGAGGACTTACCTTCCATTAATGAGGGTATCTCAAAAGGAATAGAACAGCTATTTTCTACCATAAGTAAAAAGGTAGGTATCACAAAGAACGAATTAAAAACGCAAGTTGGAGATAATGCAGAAGCTCTCATAAGTGCGCCTGCTAGCGTATTAAAAAGTGGTATTTTCTTTTCGACAGGATTGTTTGCCAATACTTTTCTAACCTTCATTTATACTTTCCTTTTGTTATTATATCGGCATTCAATAAAGCAATTTTTGATGAGTCAATTTACAGAGGGAACAAAGGATATGGGGAGAAAACTCTTTTCTGAGATTCGAAATGTATCACAAAGCTACATTTATGGAATGGGAATAGTCATGTTAATCTTAGGAACACTCAATAGTGTCGGCTTACTCCTCATTGGTATTGAATATGCCTTTCTTTGGGGATTTTTGGCAGCACTGCTCGCCGTTATCCCTTATGTAGGAACATTGGTAGGTGGCATGTTACCCTTTCTCTATGCCTTTGCGACGACGGATACACTGTGGCAGCCTTTAGCAGTCATTGCATTATTTACAATAGTACAAACTATTGAAGGAAATTTAATTACTCCTAAAATTGTTGGCTCTTCCGTCGAATTAAATCCTTTAGCAGCAATCCTTTCTTTAGTTTTGGGTAATGCAATATGGGGAGTTGGAGGTATGATATTGGCGATTCCGTTTATGGCAATTATGCGTGTCATTTTTACACATGTTGAACCTTTACGTCCTATTGGTCTGCTTTTGAGCAGCAAATTATATGATAAAGAAGAGGTTTTTAGTGAAAAATATGATAAAAAGCGTTTTCGCTTAGTTAATCTTTTCAAGATAACAAGAAGGTGATTAGGAATGCGAAAATAATAGATTCAGAATCTGAACTACTTCTTTATACTCATACTTTGCTAAAAAATCACCTAAATTTTGGATTTTATTGAATAAAAATATTTTTCTCAAAAAATTTAAACTACCTTTAGTAAATATTTTTGAGGTATTAATCCTTAAAATACTCAATATTCACTGTCGCAACATTGAATTCACAAAAGAGTCCCACTCTGCTGTACCAGCAGACATCTAAAAAGTAAGTCTTGGTACTGTATCGCATACGGATACATGAATTGTTATGCGAGTTTGTGAAAACTTGCCTATCTTTCCGTTGAGCTAAATCCTTAGTTTTATCATGACGGACAAAGAAATAAAAAAAAACATCGGAAATAGATTTTTCAAAATCGCAGAAAGCCTAAATCATGGCATTATATG